>CAVKFX010000001.1:0-6583 GCA_963655625.1 uncultured Eubacteriales bacterium
CGCTGGAGCTGTGCGAGGAGGTGGAGCGGGAGCTGGGCATCGCCACCTATCCCGTGAACTGGCCCATCGGCTGCGGCAGAGAGTTTAAAGGGGTGTACGACCGAGAGAAAAAGCGCATCCTTCATTTCACCGACGCAGGCCACGCCCAAAAAGCCGCCGTCACCGAGGCGGAGCTGGATGATCCTGCCCTGCCGGAGCTTATTGGCGAGAAGCTCACGGGTATCCTCCGGGACGATGTGGAGCTGCTGGGCGCCGGGGCGGAGTTCGACCTGGAGGCCGTGCAGTGCGGCAAGCTATCCCCTGTGTTCTTCGGCTCGGCTTTGACGAATTTCGGCGTGGAGCCGTTTTTGGAGTCCTTTTTGCGCATGACCACGCCGCCCCTGTCCCGGGAGAGCGATGAGGGCGTGGTGGACGCCTTCTCCCCGGATTTCTCCGCCTTTGTGTTCAAGATCCAGGCCAACATGAACAAGGCCCACCGGGATCGACTGGCCTTTATGCGCATCTGCTCCGGGAAATTTGAGCGGGATGCGGAGTATTATCATGTGCAGTCGGGCAAGAAGATGCGGCTGTCCCAGCCCCAGGCCATGATGGCCGCCGAGCGGGAGATCGTAGACGAGGCATATGCCGGAGACATCATCGGCGTGTTCGACCCGGGCATCTTCTCCATCGGGGACACCATCACCGTGCCGGGGAAGAAGTTCCGCTATTCCGGTATCCCGTCCTTTGAGCCGGAGCTGTTCCGCTCCGTGTCCCCCAAGGACACCATGAAGCGCAAGCAGTTCATCAAGGGCGTGCAGCAGATCGCCCAAGAGGGCGCCATCCAGATCTTCAAGTTCCCCGGCAGCGGCTATGAGGACATCGTAGTGGGCGTGGTGGGCTCCCTGCAGTTCGACGTGTTTGAATACCGTATGCGCAGCGAGTACGGCGTGGAGCTGCGGATGGAGGGCCTGCCCTACAGCCACCTGATCCGCATCAAGAGCTACGAGGGAGACTACCAGGATATGACCCTGTGTACCGACTCCCGGGTGCTGCAGGACTTCAAGGCCCGCTACTTTATCGCCTACTGCGGGGCGTGGTCCCTGGGCTTCCTTACCAAGCACAACCCCGGACTGGTGCTGGACGACCAGCTGAGCGTGTGAGAATTTGATAGAACTACCCCGGCAAATGCAAGCATTTGCCGGGGTAGTTTGTTGGTGCGGCGGGGCGGGACGATGTGCATCGTCCCCTGCGGAGGGGCGTGAGGTCAGGGCGTATCTATGATGTCGTAGATGTCATCCAGAAGGAGTTCGGATTTGTCGGTGAAGATCAGGCGGCTGTTTACCCGGTCGATGGCGCGGAGGAAGCCGGTATACTGCAAATATGCGCCGCCGTCTTTGCGCTCATCGGGGCGGAAATAGGTGACGGTGACGGCAGGCTTCTCGGGCAGGCGGCGCTCCAGGTGATGCAAAATGGCATTCAGACGCTGCTGCTCCTCCTCGCCGCGCTCTATGCGGCAGTCTGTGAGTCGGGCGGTTTCGCCGATGGCGTCCTCGTAGCCCGCCAGGGCCCGGAAGGAGGAAAACTGCGCCGCCCTGTCCCGCATGGACATGGGCGGATGCTTTTCCGAGCGGTGGTGGGGCAGGTGCAGAATATCATCATATGCGCCCATATGGTCCTCCCTTCTCATGCCTTATGGCCACCGATCTGCCGGTTTCGCTGGGCAGCGGTGGCCCCCTCTTCATAATTCATGCCCTTCAAAATGGCGTTTTTTCCGTACTTATTTTTAATATGCAGCACTGCCTGCTGCAGCTGCCTTTCCCGCTCCAGGGCCTCCTGCTCTGCTGCCTGCTGCTTTTCCCGCGCTGCGTAATCCGTAAACAGGTCCATCTGCTCCGGCTGAGGGGCGGTGGGGACCAGCTCCTCCGCCGTCACCTGCTCAGCCACCAGGTACATCCGCCGCACCGGCAGGCGTGGATCCACGATGCGGTCAAATAGGGTCATGGCGGCATCGATGATGTAGCGAGAGGAGGCGGTGAGACAGAGCAGATGCTCCGTGCCGTGGGCGGGCTTGGGGATGCTGCGGCCATAGGGATCGGTGGTCAGGGGGCCGGTATAGCCATCGGTGCGGCCCGCCCGGTCGTAGCCAACGGTGAGTACCAGCTGCCGGGCCACCACGCGCTTTTGCACCAGGTCCAGGGCCAAGGCGTCCGCCATCTCCCGGACTACCAAACGGGCCTTATCCGCCGGATATGGGCAGGAGAGCACCTGGCCCGCACCCATGGAGCTTTTCTCCGGGCGATAGCCCTTGATATCCGCCAGAGTCACCGGCTCCCACCCCCAGGCGTGGTCGATGAGCAGCTCCGCATTCACACCGAAAAGGCGGTAGAGGAGGTCCTCATCCGTCACCGATCGCCGGGCCACATCCCCCAGGGTGTACATGCCGTTGGCCTCCAGCTTTTTGGCGTAGCCCTTGCCCACCCGCCAAAAATCCGTCAGGGGTCGGTGGGACCACAGCTTCTCCCGGAAGCTCCGCTCATCCAGCTCCGCAATCCGGGCGCCGTTTTTATCCGGTTTTATATGCTTGGCCCCCACATCCATGGCCACCTTGCATAAAAAAAGGTTGGGCCCAACGCCCGCCGTGGCAGTGATGCCTGTTTCCTGCAAAACCGCAGCCATAAGCTTGCGGGCGAAGCCCCGGGCGTTCAGGCCGTACAGAGGCAGGTAATTGGTGGCGTCGATGAACACCTCGTCAATGGAGTACACATGGATGTCCTCCGGGGCCACATAGCGCAGGTAGATCTGATATATTTTGGTGGAAATTTCCATGTAATACGCCATGCGGGGCGGGGCCACGATATAATCCAAGGCCAGAGAGGGATCCGAACGGATAAGCCGGTCATCGTACTCCCGGACATACAGCCTGTGCTGCGGACAGGCCCGCTGGCGCTGTTCATTCACGGCGGCTACCTTCTGCACCACCTCAAACAGCCGAGCCCGGCCGGAGATACCGTAGCCCTTTAGGGACGGGGACACGGCCAGGCAGATGGTCTTCTCCGTCCGGGTGGCATCCGCCACCACCAGGTTGGTGTGCAGGGGGTCCAGCCCCCGGACCACGCATTCCGCCGAGGCGTAAAACGACTTTAAGTCGATGGCCACATATACTTTTTCCGCCACAGTCTCCCCTCCCCTCTTTGATCTTTTCTCTATTGTACAGGATAGAACATCTGTTTGCAAGTGCAAAGTGCAAAAAACGGCTCCCACCTGTTTGGTGAGAGCCGTCAGGCTGTCATAAGGATACCGGCTTCAGCTTTTTCCGTGGATGGAGGCGCCGCACTTGGGGCAGGTGATGATAATCTTGCCCTTGCCCCGGGGCACGCGGCAGATGGTACGGCACTTGGGGCAGGTAAAATACTTATGGTCCTTGTCCATGCTGCGGGCCCGGCCGTTCTTGATGGGGTTCACCATCTTGTTGAGGAACCAGGCGTTCTCCCTGCGGCGCTTGGGCAGGTTCCGGGAGAACATACGGAACAGGATCCACACCATCAGAAGGAAGACCACCGTGGATAGAATTGTGTGGACCGTCTCGCTGCTGTATTTTACAAACAGATTCACGGTGTTGAGTACCAGTAACAGCACCAGCGACGCCCAGCCCAGCTGGTCGGTTCCGTTGCGCCCGTACATAAAGCGGGAAAGCGCGTTGCCCAGTTTTTGGAAGAAACTCATAGCGTTGCCTCGATTCCTGCGGGGGATTTTCACCTGAATTATTTTACAGGAAAAGAGCAGCCAGGTAAAGGGTGTTTTAACAAAGTTTACAAATTTGTTACGAATTATTTGTGCCGGGGCGCTTTACTTTCACGAACTAAAATAGTAAAATGGGTAAGAACAATAAAGGAGGGCGAATACCATGCTGCATCCCGCCAAATCAAAAATCGCCACCAAGCAAAAGAGCGATCTGCTGTATAAGGCCATTTTGAAGCTGGAGACCGAGGAGGAGTGCTACAACTTCTTCCAGGACCTGTGTACCATCTCCGAGATGCGCTCCATGGAGCAGCGCTTTGAGGTGGCCAAGCTGCTCAATGAGGGCATGATCTACAACGACATTCTGGAGCGCACCGGGGCCTCCAGCGCTACCATCAGCCGGGTGAACCGGTCCCTGCTGGGCGGGGCCGGGGGCTATGAGAGCATCCTGGAGAAAATGAAGGAGAGCGGCGAGAAATGAACGCGTATCAGGGCCTGGCCGGGGCCTACGACTCCCTCACCGGGGATGTGGAGTACGAAAAGCGGGCGGATTACCTGGAAAAGCTCTTTACCCGCAGCCGCATCCCGGTACACACGGTGCTGGACCTGGCCTGCGGCACCGGCACCATGACCTGGCTGCTGACCGGCCGGGGCTACGAGATGATCGGCGCGGACGCCTCCGAGGAAATGCTGGCCGCTGCCATGATGAAAAGCGGCAGCGTGGAAGGCATTGCGCCCATTTTCCTGCACCAATCCATGCCCAGGCTGGACCTGTACGGCACCGTGGACGCGGCCATCTGCTGCCTGGACAGCCTCAACTACCTCACCTCCCCCGCCGATGTGCAGCGGACCTTTCAGCGGCTGCATCTGTTCATCGCCCCGGGCGGGGAGCTTATTTTCGATGTGAACACCCTGGCTAAGTTTCAGAGCCTGGACGGCCAGGTGTTTCTGGACGAGACGGAGGAGAGCTACTGCGTGTGGCGCACGGAGTTTCGGCGGAATATCTGCTCTTACTGGGTGGATCTGTTCCGCAAGGGGGCGGATGGGTGCTACCGCCGGGATACCGAGCTGCACAGGCAGCGGTACTATGCCCCGGAGGAGCTGACCGGCTGGCTCCGGGAGGCCGGGTTCGGGAACATCCGCGTGTACGGCGATTGCCGCCTGCGCCGGCCCAAGGACGGCGAGCAGCGGGTTTATTTCTGCTGCACGCGGGAGTGATTTTTCACAGGACGGGGTGGCGGCACCCTGCCGCGCACTATACCATATTGATAATATTGGAGCTACTGGAGGCACAGCTATGAATGAAGAAATTAAAAATGCAATGATAGAGCTGGAAAACTGGCTTTCTGACCCACAGGAACTTGGAAAGAAGCCCGCAAAGATCGAATATACCAATTCATTTGAAGATGAAGATGGAATTAAATGTATAATTTTCAAGTATAAGAAGGGTGTATTGGGCAAATGGCTTTTAGGCATCGTCAGTGAATCCGGTACGTTTAGCGAAATGAAAGAGTATGATCCCAAAAATGAAATTGAGGATGCAAAGCAAATATTGGAAATGCTGAAAAATTACTGGAAAGAAATGGCTAAAAAAATGCAGCAGTAAATTGCGGCGTTATATATATAATGATTACAAAGGAATTTTCAAGCTATGAGCGATAGAATTGTCAGAGCCATCACTTCCGATGGCATGGTTCAGGCGGCGGCCATCAGCAGCCGGGGCCTCACTGAGCGCGCCCGGCAGATCCACAAGACCCTGCCCGTGGCTACGGCGGCCTTGGGCCGTACTTTGGCCGGCTGCGCCATGATGGGCAACGCCCTGAAAGGCCAGGGCGCCAGCCTGACCCTGCAAATTAAGGGCACCGGGCCGTTGGGCACGATTTTGGCCGTGTCCGACCCGGCGGGGAATGTCCGGGGCTATGTGGCCAATCCTCAGGTGGACCTGCCTCTGCGGCCCGACGGCAAGCTGGATGTGGGCACGGCGGTGGGCGCCCAGGGCGGCACCATGACCGTTATCAAGGACCTGAATATGAAGGAGCCGTATGTGGGCACCGTGGACCTGTTAGGCGGCGAGATCGCCGAGGACATCGCCAGCTATTTTGTGGAGTCGGAGCAAATTCCCACGGCCTGCGGGCTGGGAGTGCTCATTGAGCGGGACCAGAGCGTCCGGGCCGCCGGAGGCTATCTCATCCAGCTGATGCCCGGGGCCGACGAGGACACCATCACCAAGGTAGAGGGCGGCGTCCTGGCGGCGGGGAACGTGTCCGCCATCCTGGACAAGGATCCGGATCCGGAGCATCTGCTGAAAACGGTTTTGTCCAACTTTGATGTGAAGATTTTGGAGTCCGATCCGGTGGAGTATAAGTGCTATTGCAGCCGCGAGCGGGTGGAGCGGGCGCTCATTTCCCTGGGCGCGGAGGAGCTGAAAAATATCCTCCGGGAGCAGGGCTCCTGCCAGATGACCTGCCAGTTCTGCGACGCGGTGTATGAGTTTGACGGGGCGCAGCTGCAGCAGCTCATTGATAGTTTGGAGACAAAAAAATAATTGGCAAAATATGATTTTTGGTGTTGACAACTGGGCACATTTTCGGTATAATAAACCCTGTCGTTACGAGTGGAACGGCTGAAGCGGGAGCATAGCTCAGCTGGTTAGAGCACCTGCCTTACAAGCAGGGGGTCACTGGTTCGAGTCCAGTTGTTCCCACCAAAAATATGGCCAAGTAGTTCAGTTGGTTAGAACGCCAGCCTGTCACGCTGGAGGTCGTGGGTTCGAGCCCCATCTTGGTCGCCATATGCCTCTGTAGCTCAGTTGGTAGAGCAGCGGACTGAAAATCCGCGTGTCGTTGGTTCAACTCCGACCGGAGGC
>CAVKFX010000002.1:0-5332 GCA_963655625.1 uncultured Eubacteriales bacterium
ATAATCCAGGCCGCCAATAGGGCGGTCTGGATTATTGCTTATCTTAATGAGATTAGGCTTAGCCGGAGGTTTTGATTTATAAAAGCTCAGAGCCGACTTGAAAACTCAAGTCGGCTCCGGGCCTTTGGGGGGTGAAAGATGAGAAATCGAAAGGAAGTGAGATTTAAAATTTATACTCCACGTACAGCTCCCGGACGGCGTTGAGGTCCGTGGGGGTTGCGGCGGGAGCAGCCGGGGCGGCAGGCTTATCGCGGTTGGCGATGAACTTGGGCGCCACCTGGGGGAACAGGGCCAGGGACAGCACGTCCTCCTCGCTCTTGGCGATGTCCTTGAATTCCTCCTTGTACTTCTCCAGCTCCGGCTCCAGCAGGTCCGCCGGGCGGCAGGTGATGACATCCTCGGGGGCAATGCCCGCCTTGGCCCGGACCTCTTCATTGACTTCGCCGGGCAGCTTGCCGTATTCACCGCGAAGCATAGCCTTGGACTCCTTGGGGAATACCTTGTAGCGCTCGCCCATGATGATGTTCATGACGGCCTGGGTACCCACGATCTGGCTGGAGGGGGTCACCAGGGGCGGATAGCCAAAGTCCTTACGGACTCGGGGAATTTCCGCCAGCACATCGTAATACTTATCCTCCTTGCCTGCCTGCTTCAGCTGGGAAATCAGGTTGGAGAGCATGCCGCCGGGCACTTGGTAGAGCAGCGTATTGGTGTCCACCCGCAGAACCTTGGGATCCAGAATGCCCGCATCCTGCAGCCGCTGGGCCACCTTGCGGAAGTGAACGGCAGCCTCGGACATCTTGCCCAGGTCCAGGCCCGTGTCGCGGACGGTACCCTTCAGCGTGGCCACCAGAGATTCAGTGGCGGGCTGGCTGGTGCCGTTGGCCATGGGGGAGAGGGCGGTATCCACGATATCCACGCCTGCATAGGCGGCCATGAGCAGCGTCATATCGCCGGTGCCGGAGGTGTTGTGAGTGTGCAGGTGGATGGGTACGGAGACGGTTTCCTTCAGGGCCTTCACCAGGGAGTAGGCGTCCATGGGCAACAGAAGGTTTGCCATATCCTTGATGCAGATGGCATCAGCGCCCATCTGCTCCAGCTCCTTCGCCAGCTTTACGAAGTAGGCTTCACTGTGGATGGGAGACATGGTGTAGCTGAGGGTAGCTTCCACCTGGCCACCGTATTTTTTGGTGGATTTGATGGCCTGCTCCAGGTTGCGCACATCGTTCAGCGCATCAAAAATGCGGATGATGTCGATGCCGTTTTCAATAGACTTGCGGCAGAAGGCATCCACCACGTCATCGGCATAGTGCTTGTAGCCAAGGATATTCTGCCCCCGGAACAGCATTTGCAGCTTGGTGTTCTTCACATGCTTGCGGATGGTGCGCAGGCGCTGCCAGGGATCCTCATTGAGAAAGCGCATACACGCATCAAAGGTGGCACCGCCCCAGCACTCCAGGGAATAATAACCGATGGAATCCAACATCTCCAGGGCGGGGAGCATATCCTCAATGGTCATGCGGGTGGCCGCCTGGGATTGGTGGGCATCCCGGAGGATGGTATCGGTGATCAGCAGGGGTTTATTGGACAAAAATTCCATAGTCAATTACCTCCATTAACCGTACAGGGAGATCAGCACGCCGGCGGCGATGGCTGAGCCGATGACACCGGCCACATTGGGACCCATGGCGTGCATCAAGAGGAAGTTGCCGGGGTTATACTGCTGGCCTACCTTTTGGGAGACCCGGGCGGCCATGGGAACGGCGGAAACACCGGCGGAGCCGATGAGGGGATTGATCTTCTCCTTCAGGAACAGGTTCATGAACTTGGCCAGCAGCACGCCGCCTGCGGTACCGAAGCCGAAGGCCACAACGCCCATACCCATGATGGCCAGGGTCTTGGGGCTTAGGAAGGTGGCGGCGGTGGCGGTGGCACCTACGGAGATGCCCAGGAAGATGGTGACGATGTTCATCAGCTCATTCTGCATGGTCTTGCTCAGGCGATCCAGCACACCGCACTCCTTAGCCAGGTTGCCCAGCATCAGACAGGCAATCAGGGGCGCCGCAGAGGGGACCAGCAGCGCCACGAATACGGTAACCACCACGGGGAAGAAGATCTTCTCCTTCTTGCTCACCTGGCGCAGGGGCTTCATGACGATCTGCCGCTCTTCCTCGGTGGTGAGGGCCTTCATAATGGGCGGCTGGATCACAGGCACCAGGGCCATGTAGGAGTAAGCCGACACGGCGATGGGGCCCAGGAGGGCCGGGGCCAGCATGGCGGTGACAAAGATGGCCGTGGGACCGTCGGCACCGCCGATAATACCCACAGAGGACGCTTCCGCGCCGCTGAAGCCCATGAGGCGGCAGCCGATGAAGGTGATGAAGATGCCCAGCTGCGCGGCAGCGCCCAGCAGCAGGCTCTTGGGGTTGGCGATCAGGGGGCCGAAGTCGGTCATAGCGCCCACGCCCATGAAGATGAGGCAGGGATAGATGCCCAGCTTGATGCCCAGGTACAGCACATCGATGAGACCCACGGAAACGGTAACGTTGCTCATGGTCAGGCCGCTGGCGGCGGCAAACTGCTCCGCACTGGCCAGGGTCTGGATCTGCACGGCGATGGAGTTCGCCGCCTCGCCGCTGGCGGCAGCGATCTGGGCGGCGGCCTGGTTCAGGGCGTCCACATCAAATATGCTCTGAGCGGCGGTCCACAGGGAGTCCACATACGGCTGCAGCACGTCGGCGGAAACGCCGGAGTTAAACATCTCAGACAAGAAGCCTGCCGTGATGGGTTCACCCTGGAAAATATCCCAGTGGACATGGCCGCCGGCAAAGAGGATCTCGTGGAACATGCCGGAGTCCGGCAGGTTGGTCACCAGCATGCCGATGGCGATGGGCACCAGCAGCAGCGGCTCAAATTTTTTCTTAATGCCCAGAAACAGGAGCAGGCAGGAGATAAGGATCATGATGATGCATTTCCAGTTATCTCCCTGGGTGAACTGAAAAAAGCCGGTGCTGGTGAGGAAATTATTAATAGCTTCCATACAGCGGACCTCCGCTTAACCGATGACGCACAACAGCGTACCGGATTCCACAGCGGCGCCCTTGGCAGCGCTCACGGAAACGACCTTACCGTCGCAGGGGCTCATGATCTCATTTTCCATCTTCATGGCCTCTAAAATCATCAGCACCTGACCCTTTTTGACGGTATCGCCGGCGGCTACATTGACGCTGAGGATATTGCCGGGCATGGGAGAAGTGATCTGCTCGCCACCGGTCGGGGCGGCAGCGGGTGCAGGAGCGGCGGGGGCTGCGGGTGCTGCGGGTGCGGCCACAGGGGTGGCGCTGGTGATCTCCTCCAGCTCCACTTCATAAACGGTGCCGTTCACATTCACTCTGTACTTTTTCATTTATATTATCCTCCAAATCAGATTTGTTTCATGGAAACGATACGGATGGCAGATATATCGGTGCCCATTTCCTCGGCAATGGCGGCGGAGACGGCGGCGATTAGCTCCGGCTGAATGCCGGGCTTGGGTGCGTTGACCGGGGCGGCAGCGGGCGCGGACGCGGATCTCCCCTCGGATTTGCGGCACACATAGCTCATCAGTGTGACCAGCAGGATGATGCAGACCAAACCTACAAACACCGTTCCCAATCCCATTAAGCATACAAAAAGACTGGAATATTCCATGGGCAATTTCCTCCTACATCGAAATTTGGATTCATTGTAACAAAGATTTTGGGCAAGTTCAATAGTTGCAAAGAAATAGCTAAAAAATTTTGAGATATTGCGGGAAATTTAACAAAGACTTTTCTTTTAAAGAATCGTATGTTATCATGGCTCTATAAGACACAAATAATACGGAGGTTTTTTTCGTAATGCGATACGGAAAGGTCATGCCGGGAGTGTTTCTGTCCCGGCCCAATCGGTTCATTGCCCATGTACTTTTGCAGGGGCAGGAGGTGGTGTGCCATGTAAAGAATACCGGCCGCTGCCGGGAGCTGCTGCAGCCTGGCGTGCAGGTCTGGCTGGAGAAGGGGACGAATCCCAAGCGGAAAACTGCCTACGATCTCATCACCGTGCAGAAGGGGGAGCGGCTGGTGAACATGGATGCCCAGGCCCCCAATAAGATTTTCGGTGAATGGGCCACGCATCTGGAGCCGGGGATCCTGTCTGTGAGGCCCGAGGTATTTTTCGAGGACAGCCGTCTGGATTTCCTGCTGGAAACGGAAGCGGGACGGCACTATGTGGAGGTCAAGGGCGTCACCCTGGAGAGCGGCGGCCATGTGTTCTTTCCCGATGCCCCCACGGAGCGGGGCGTGCGGCACCTGCACACGCTGATGCACGCCGTGGAGCAGGGCCACCGGGCCACAGTGTTTTTTGTGGTGCAGATGGCGGACGTGCTGGACTTTTCCCCCAACGATGAGACGCATCCTGCCTTTGGCCAGGCCCTGCGGCAGGCAGCGGCAGCCGGGGTGCAGGTGCTGGCCTACAGCTGCCGCGTCACGCCGGAGGAGGTGACTATGGATCGTCCGGTGCCCGTTCTGTTATAATTAAAAAAGAGCAGCATGGGTATATACCCATGCTGCTCTTTTTCAGCATAAAAACTATTACAGCAGCAGTACGCCGGCCTTTTCGCAGGCGTCCACGGTGCCCTTGTCCCACTGGCTGGCCTGAACCTCGCCGATATGGCAGGTGCCAATCATCAGCATGCACAGGCGGCTCTGGCCGATGCCGCCGCCGATGGTCAGGGGCAGCTGGCCCTCCAGCAGCATCTTGTGGAAGGGCAGATGGCTGCGCTCCTCGCAGCCGCGCTTTTTCAGCTGGTAGCGCATGGAGATCTCGTCCACGCGGATGCCCATGGAGGAGATCTCAAAGCCCCGCTGCAGCACATCGTTCCACATGAGGATGTCGCCGTTGAGGGCCCAGTCGTCATAGTCCGGGGCGCGGCCGTCATGAGGCTTGCCGGAGCCCTTGAGGTCATCGCCGATCTGCATGAGGAACACGGTGTGATGCTCCTTGCAAATGGCGTCCTCCCGCTCCTTGGGGGTCTTGTCGGGCCAGCGGTCCTCCAGCTCCTGGGTGGTGACGAAGTAAACCTCCCGATCCAGCTTGGTGTGCAGGCTGGGGAAGGCGATCTGCAGGGCGTCGTTGGTCTCGCACACGGCGCCCACGATGGCCCGGACGGTCTGGCGCAGGTAGTCCTCGTTGCGGTCCTCCCGGGAGATGACCTTCTCCCAGTCCCACTGATCCACGTAGACGGAGTGGGTGTTGTCCACCTCCTCGTCGCGGCGGATGGCGTTCATATCGGTGAACAGGCCCTTGCCGACGT
>CAVKFX010000003.1:0-32338 GCA_963655625.1 uncultured Eubacteriales bacterium
TTTGCACATGGAAACAGAATGCAGACGGCGATTCGGTGTTCTGGGGAGATTACTCACCGAACTATGAATATTCACAGCATCGATCCCGCATCGGAATTTTACATCACCATCTACGGCTCAATAGCCCAAAGCGAATCAGAGAACATTAGCGCCAATGTCAAATGGGGCAAAGCACAAAGTGCCAAGCAAGGCAATGTGCCGTTCCAATGCAAGCACTTCCTCGGCTACACCAAAAACGCAGACGGCGAAATTGAGATTGTTCCCGATGAAGCCGAGATTATCCGTGAGATATATGAGCGATATCTATCCGGCGAAAGCCTGTACGGAATCAAATGCTATCTCGAAGCAAAAGAAATACCAACACCTGCCGGATGCAGTGTATGGCGGCAGGAAACCATTCGATCCATCCTCTCAAACGAGAAGTACAAAGGCGACGCCATCATATGTGCTGGAATTCCTGATCTACAAGAAGGCATTCGGCGGCGGAAACTACAATATCGCCCAGGCGGTCAGCGTCACGGTGCTGCTGTTTGCCGTAATCATCATTATCTTCCGCCAGATACTGGCCGCGAAAGGAGATGGGACGGATGAATAAGAAATCGATAGCGCGCAATTCACTGGCGCAGATCATTATGATCTTTACATCCGTGATGATCATTTTCCCGCTGTATTTTATGACCATCAACTCCTTTAAGACCCGGGAGCAGTATCTGGTCGACCCTGTGGGGCTGCCAAACCCGTTTACACTGCAGAACTATGTGGACGCCTTTGCGGGAAAGGATTTCCTATTATGGTTTGCCAACAGCCTGATCCTTTCCCTGGGGGCTGTTGCGCTGACGATGATCATCGGCCTATTTGCCGGATACGCCTTTGCCAAGATGAGATTCAAGGGACGCGATGCGCTGTTCAGCCTGATCATCCCGCTGATGTCCGTGCCGCCGGTGGCGATGCTTATTCCGCTGTTTCGCACAGTGGTCAAGCTGGGCATGGTCAACACGCTGGGGTCTGTTATTTTCATCTACTGCGGGCTGTGCCTGCCGATGACCGTGTATATGATCCGCAATTTTCTTCTGTCGGTGCCGGATGCCATCCTGGAGGCGGCGCGTATTGACGGCTGCAGCCGCTTCCGGTCGCTGTTCAGCATCGTACTGCCCCTTTCCGTGCCGGCGATCATTACCTCGGGGCTTGTGAACCTGGTTTGGGCATGGAATGAGCTGATGGTGGCGCTGGTGTTTCTCCAAAAGGAGAATCTGCGCACACTCATCGTGGGCACGACGATATTCAAGAGCCGCTACAGCCTGAATGTTCCCGTGATTATGGCGGGATTAGTGGTAGTGACGCTGCCGATGATCATCGTATATATTTTCGGGCAGAAGAAGCTGGTGCAGGGACTCATGTCCGGCGCCGTCAAGGAGTGACCGGCGGGAGACATATGCCGGGAGAGGAGTTATCATGCACAAAGAAGAATTGAAGCAGCTTTCGGAGTATTATCTCCGCCATATACTGGACGATGTCATGCCGTTTTGAGATGCACGCTGCGTGGACGAGGAGTGCGGCGGCTTTTTCACCTGCTTTGACCGGCAGGGCAAGCTGACGGATGACAACAAATACATTTGGTTCCAGGGGCGGCAGACCTATACATATGCGCTGCTGTACAACCACATCGAAAAGCGACAGGATTGGCTCGACAAGGCACGTCACGGCTTCCGCTTCCTGGCGGACAAGGCTTATGCGGGCGGTGGACGCTGGAATTATAAGCTGGACCGGCAAGGCCATGTGCTGGTGGGGACGACGTCCGTGTTTGCGGATATGCATGTGCTGCAGGCCCTGGGGGAATACAACACGGCCCTGGGCGGACAGGACGCCGAGGCAATGGCGATTATGCGTGCTACATATGATACCCTGGAGCGGAATTTTGCCGACAGATATTTCAAGGATATCTATGAGAATACCTGGCAGGAAAACCACATCTGGCACGATATGTATATGACGGCGCTGAGCGCGATCATGACATGCATCCCGGTGCTGGGGGAGGAGTATACGCGGCCCTTTATTGACGAGTGCCTGGATAAGATATGCAACTGGTTTGCAAGGGACGACTACCGGGCCATATTTGAGACCGTGTCGTGGGATAACCAGCTCTTCCTGGAGGAGCCGGCAGACCGATTCACAAACCCCGGCCACTCCTCTGAGGCGGTATGGTTCATTCTGGAGTATGCGCGCAGCAGCGGCCGGGAGAACCTGCTGCATCGCGCGGTGGAATTTGAGGATTGGGTGTATGAACGAGGGTATGACAAGGTGTACGGCGGCCTGAATTCCTACCTGGATGTGAACGGAACGGAGCCTGTGGCCGTGGATTGGTTTTTGGCCACAAACTCCCTCTGGGATGACAAGGTGTGGTGGGCAAATGCGGAGCAGCTGTGCGCCCTGGCTATGACCTATGAGGCGGGGAAAAACGAGCTGTATTGGGAGCGATTCCTGCGCCACCATCAGTATTGCCGCAGCAATTTCTTTGACCCGGAATATGGCGAGTGGTTCGAGCGGCTGAACGCAGACGGATCGGTCAAGGTGGACGCCAAGGGAACCGAGTGGAAATGCGCGTTTCATCTTGTGCGGGCGCTGGTATACACTTTGGAGGCCCTACGGCGCATGGAGACTGCACAGAACAATTGAACCCCCTGCCCAAGAAATCCGAGAAAATGAAAATATGCCTGCGAGGCAGACGATCCATAGTAAAGCCGCAGCGGACCATGTGTGGTCTGCTGCGGCTTTAAATAATTAATTGGGTGGGGGATTTTTACATTCAGGCGGGGAGATTGACCAACATCAGCAGGGTGCCGGCGACGATGAGTACAAGGCCCAGGGTGGCCTTTTTGGTCAGGCGCTCATGAAACACCAGGGCCGAAAAGCCGATGGACACCAGGATGCTCAGCTTATCAATGGGCACCACCACACTGGCGAGCCCATCCTGCAGAGCCTTATAGTAGCACAGCCAGGAGCCGCCGGTGGCCAGGCCCGACAGGCAGATGAAGACCAGCTCCTTTTTCGGAACGGAGCGCAGGGTGTGCTGCTTCCCCTTGACGAACACGATCAGCCACGCCATGACCAGCACCACGCCGGTGCGGATGGCGGTGCCCAGATTGGACTCCACGCCGTCGATGCCGATCTTGCCGAGGATAGACGTCAGGGACGCGAAAACTGCAGAGAGTACTGCGTATATGAGCCAGCTTTTTTTCTCGCGCTTCTCACCGGAAACGGCTTTTTTCTCGATCATCAGGAAGGTGCCCACGCCGATAAGGACAATGGCCAGGCCCTTGAGCCAGGAGACCGGCTCGCCCAGGAAGATCAGCGCCAGCAGAATGGTCAGAATCGTGCTGGATTTATCGATGGGAACGACTTTATTGACATCGCCCTGCTGCAGGGCCCGGAAATAGCACAGCCAGGAGGCGCCGGTGGCCAGGCCCGAGAGGATCAGGAAGATCCACGTTTTGGCACTGAGAGACGTGATGGTCGGCCCAGAGCCCACGATCCACACCATCAGCCACGAAAAGAGCAGCACCACAATGGTGCGGATGGCCGTGGCGGCGTCCGAGTCCGTTTTCCGGATGCCACACTTGGCGAGGACCGCCGTCAGACCGGCAAACAGCGCAGAACCGAATGCAAAGATAACCCACATAACAGACACCTTTCTTTCCCGTCTGAAATACACGCAGAGGCCGCGCAATACCGGCGCGGGACCTACCTCCCTATTTTAGCGCCAAATGCCGGATCCGTCTACCCGCAAAAGAAGTTTTTGGCGGCGGGCCGAAGGAGGATCCGAGGTTGAAGGGGGAGAGAATCTGTGGTAAAATCGAGAAAATGAAGCGCGTGGAGGGACAGACATGGAGGCGAGAAAACTATTGGAGACGATGGCTGTGGCGGAGCGGCTGAAGGACACCACCCGGCACTGCTACACCCGGAAGGGGCGGCATGAGAGTGTGGCGGAGCACTGCTGGATGATGACGCTGATGGCCTATTTCGTGCGGGACGAGTTTCCGGAGGCGGACATGGACAAGGTGATCCGCATGTGCCTGATACACGACCTGGGAGAGGCATTCACCGGGGATATTCCGTCCTTTGACAAGACGGCGGAGAACGAGGAGAACGAGGAGAGACTCCTGCGGGACTGGGTGAACACGCTGCCGGAATTTTACCGGGAGGAAATGACGGCTCTGTATGGCGAGATGGAAAAGCGGGAGACCCTGGAGGCGAAAATCTACAAGGCCATAGATAACCTGGAGGCAGTGATCCAGCACAACATCTCGGACTTGGCTACATGGATCCCCAGGGAGTACGAGCTGAATAAGACCTACGGCGACGACAAGGTGGCCTTCTCCGAATATCTCAAGGGCCTGCGGGCGGAGATCCGCAGGGACACGGAGAAAAAGCTGGGGGAGCGGTGACGGGTGATAAAAGGAAACGCGCTTACGAACGTAAGCGCGTTTTTTGGCGCAGTGGGAGGGATTCGAACCCTCGTGCCGCTTTTGACGACAACACGATTTCCAGTCGTGCTCGTTATGACCTCTTCGATACCACTGCATATTCTGTTTTTGCTGCGAACAGCAACATTTATTATACCAAAATTTTGACGCTTGTCAACACATATTTCTCAAAATCAGGAAGAATTTATGAGCAGGATGTTTTGAAAAACACCCTGCCCATAAATTTTCTTTAATCCAACTTTTTCGCCACGGTCACCATCACCGTGTCCAGAGCGTTACCCATCCGCTGCATGGCCTGGCCCACAGCGGTTTTCCGGCACTTGGGACGGGGACAGACGATCATCTCTGCGGTGACGCCTACCATAATTCCGGCGGCCATGCCCCAGAGAAACGGACTTTTACACATTTGCACTTCACTCCTTTGTCCACGGGGATAGTATCTCCCGTTTGCCGGGAAAAAACCGCCGGAGCAGTTGCCAAATTTCGCCGCATGGCGTATAATATCCACAAAAAAACCGGACAGAGAAAAGGAGCGTTTTTTATGTCTGCTGAACGCCTGCAGGAGGCCATCCGCCGCGCTAAGACGCCGGTGGCCCTAATGCTGGATCCCCGGGAGGACCGGCTGGAGAAAAAATATCTGAAGAATTTTATAGATCTGTACGGGGACTGCCCCATGGCCCACGCCGAGGCCCTGCGCTACCACGGCAGCCAGGCCATCTCGCAGGCGGCGGGGAAGCTGCCGGCGGTGATGCTGCGGGCGGAGCCGTATCTCCGGCAGGGCTTCATGGGGATGGATGTGCTTTCAAACCTGGTGAACATGGCCAAAAATCAGGGGCTATACACCATTGTGGACGCCCGGTGCGCCGGGACGGAGCCGTGGCTCCGGGGCGGCGTCAACGCCGACGCCGTGACCATCCTGCCCTATGGCGGGGTGGAGAGCTGCCGGGCAGCGGAGGACAAGCTGGTCATCGCCGTGCTGCGCACCAGGGAGGCCGGGGTGGCCTCCGTGCAGAATCTTATGGCCGGGGACCGGCAGGTGTTTCAGGCGGCCGGAGAGCAGATGGCCCGCTTCGGCGCTGCCTGCATGGTGGAAACGGGCTTTAGCCTGGACATCAAGGACCTGCGCAGGCGGCTGAAGGATGCCTTTCTGATCCTGGCCTGCTGCGACGGAGACAACGCCTATCCCGCCTTTGACGAATATGGCCGCGGCGCCCTGGTGGCGGACGGAGAGCTGCAGTATGCAGAGGACCTGTCTGCGGCCATAGACGCGGCGGTGGCCAACATGAAGAAAATCATTCAAGTACTGTAAGGAGAACGCCATGACCCGCATTTATTTAGTCAGACACGCCGAGGCGGAGGGGAATCTCTACCGCATTGCCCACGGCCATTATAACGGACTCATTACCGCCCGGGGGTATAAGCAGATCGCGGCCCTGCAGCAGCGGTTTGAGCACATACCCATCGACGCCGTATACAGCAGCGACCTGTTCCGCACCCGCACCACGGCCAGGGCCGTATATGTGCCCAAGGGACTGACGCTGCACACCGACCCGAACCTGCGGGAGGTGAACATGGGCGTGTGGGAAGGCCACACCTGGCAGCAGCTGCGCATGGAGGACGAGGAGCGCATTGTGGACTTTAACCGGCACTTAGACCGCTGGCAGGTGCCCGGCGGCGAGACGGCTCAGCAGGTGCTGGATCGGTTTATCCCGGCGCTGACGAAGATCGCCCGGGAAAACGACGGCAAAACCGTGGCGGTATTCAGCCATGGGGCGGCGCTGCGGATGGTGCTGGGTACTTTGGAGGGCAGACCCCTCAGCGAGCTGGGCAGCACGCCTCATGGGGACAACACGGCTATCTCTTTGGTGGAGTATGACGAGGATGGCTTTACCGTGCTGTACCGGGATGACAACCACCATTTGATCGATGCGAACCTGTCCACCTTTGCCAAGCAGAAATGGTGGAAGGATGAGCGGATGCTGGAGAGCGATATGTATTATCTGCCCATGACCGGTACCCAGCGGAAGGAGCTGGGCATCGGCCCGGAGGGAGAGGCCATTGCCGTGCTGCACGGGGATGAGCTGGCCGGCGGCGTGCAGCTGCTGCCCCAGACGGAGCCCGGGGTGGGCCGGATCGGCTGGTATGGCCTGCTGCCCACCTGGCGGGGCCTGAACCGGGGCATCGGGCCCCTGGGGCAGGCGGTGCAGTATTACCGGGAAAAGGGCGCACAGCATATCCGCCTGCGCTGCAAGGACGCAGAGACGGAGAGCTTCTTCCGCCATTACGGATTTGAGAAAACTCCCCGGGGTGACATGGATCTCTACATAGGATACGGAGATAAGGCATGAGAGGAACGGAATTCCTGCCGGTGAGCCGGGAGGAGATGCGGGCGCGGGACTGGTACTACTACGACTTCCTGGTGGTCATGGCCGATGCCTACATCGACCATCCCAGCTTCGGCAGCACCCTCATTGCAAGGCTGTTGGAGGCGGATGGGTACCGGGTGGCGGTGCTTTCCCAGCCGGATTGGCACGATTGCACGGCCTTTGCCGAAATGGGAAAGCCCCGGTATGGGGTGTTCATCGGCGGGGGAAACCTGGACAGCATGGTGGCCCACTACACCGTTGCCAAGCGGCGGCGGGACAGGGATCTCTACTCGCCCGGGGGCAAGATGGGTTATCGCCCCGACCGGGCTACCATTGTGTACGCCAACCGGGCCCGGGAGGCATTTGGCAGCGGAACGGCCATTATCATCGGGGGACTGGAGGCGTCTTTGCGGCGCTTTGCCCACTACGACTACTGGGACGACAAGGTGCGCCGGCCTATTCTCTTTGACGCGCCGGCGGATCTGCTGGTGTACGGCATGGGGGAGACGGCCACGAGAGAAATTGCCCGCAGGCTGGCTAAAAAGGTGCCTGTGGGGGACATCACCGACGTCCGGGGGACGGCGTTTTTGAGCCAGGATGCGGAAAAGTGCATCTACCGGCCGGTGACGGTGCCCGGCTACGAGAGCGTCCGGGAGGACAAAAAACAGTATGCCATAGCCACCAAGCTGCAGTACGACGAAAACGATCCCATCCGGGGCTGCGGCGTGGTGCAGCCCTGTGAGGGGCGGTATCTCATTGTGAACCCGCCCCAGCGGCCCCTGCCCCGGGAGGAACTGGACAGGCTCTATGACCTGCCCTTTGTGCGGGAGGTGCATCCCATGTATAAAGAGGGAGTGCCGGCTATTGAGGAGGTGCGGTTTTCCATCGCCCACAACCGGGGGTGCTTCGGCGGGTGCAACTTCTGCGCGCTGACCTTTCACCAGGGGCGGATGGTCACCTCCCGGAGTATCGAGTCCGTTCTGCGGGAGGCGGAGATTCTTACCCATGACCCGCAGTTCAAGGGGTATATCCACGATGTGGGCGGGCCTACGGCCAACTTCCGCCACACCTCCTGCCCGGGACAGAAAAAGCACGGCTGCTGCAAAAACCGCAGCTGCCTGGCCCCGGAGCCGTGCAAAAATCTGGATGCCGATCACTCGGAGTACACGGAGCTTTTGCAGCGGCTAAGGACGCTGCCGGGGGTGAAAAAGGTGTTTGTCCGCAGCGGGATCCGCTACGACTATATGCTGCAGGACAAGAACCAGGACTTTTTCCGGGAGTTGGTGGACTATCACATCAGCGGGCAGCTGAAGGTGGCCCCGGAGCACTGCGTTTCTTCGGTGCTGGACTACATGGGCAAGCCCCATTTCGATGTATTTGAGAAGTTTTGGCGCAGGTATCAGAAGCTCAACGAGGCGGACCATAAGCAGCAGTACCTGGTGCCGTATCTCATGTCGTCCCACCCGGGCTGCACCCTGGCGGACAGCGTTCGCCTGGCGGAGTTCCTGCACAGGACTGGGCATCTGCCGGAGCAGGTGCAGGACTTTTACCCCACGCCGGGGACCCTCTCCACCTGCATGTACTATACAGGCATCGATCCCAGGGATATGACGGAGGTATATGTGGCCCGAAGTCCTCACGAAAGGGCCCTGCAGCGGGCGCTGCTGCAGTGGGGACGCAAGGATCTGCGGCCCCTGGTCATTGAGGCCCTGGAGAAGGCGGAGCGGACGGATTTGATCGGGTACGAGGAAAAGTGCCTGATCCGCCCCCAGAAGGGGGAAAAATACTTCGGGAAAAAATCGGAGGAGCCGCAAAAGCCCGACCGCCGGGAAAAGCCTCGGGGCGGTAACTTCCGCCGCAAGCGGCCGGAGGCTCCGGACCAAAAGGGGAAAATGCCTCCGCGGAAGAAGGAGGCCTTTGCCAAGCGGAGAAAAGGGAAATGAATCGGGCCCGGCGGCCGGGTGCCTCTCTGCGGTGTGTAAAACGAAAAAAATCGGAGACTTTCTCAGAAAGTCTCCGATTTTTGCTGACCGCAGAGGGAACAAAACCGATCGGTCAGGCGCGGGTATAGACGGACTCGCCGCCGATGATGGTCTGCTCTACCCGGGCGGAGGAAACGTCGGTCACGGTGCCGTCCGCCTGGGGCGCGATGCCGGAGAGGATGACGAAGTCGGCGTATTTCCCGGCCCGGATGGAGCCCATGGTCGCCTCATCAAAGGAGCCGATGGCGTTGTGCAGGGTATAGCAGCGGACAGCCTCCTCAAAGGTGATGACCTCCGCGGGATTGAGCAGGCGGTCGCTGTTCTTGATCTCCCGGGTCATGGCCGTGTGGATGCCCAGCAGGGGGTTGGGATCGTCCACGGGATAGTCCGTGCCGAAGCCCACCTGGATGCCACGGTCCAGCAGGGTGCGGATGGGCTGGATGTGCATGGCACGCCGGGGACCGAGATTGTTGAAATAGGTGGTACCGAACTCCCGGATGAAGATGGGCTGGGTCATGATGAGCAGGTGGTTCAGGCGGATGGTGTCAATGAGCCGGTCATCCAGCAGCTCGGCATGCTCAATGCGCAGGCGGGCGGTATCCTTGCCGGCGGAGGCGGCATAGAGGGACGCTACATAACCGGTGGCCCGGTCGCCGATGGCGTGGACCGCCACCTGGTGGCCGCGGTCTGCCAGGTAGGTGGCGTAGGTATCCAGACGGTGCTGCAGCAGCAGGCCGGTGTTTTCCGGCTGGTCCTGATAGGGCTCATTTACCGCGGCGGTGCGGCTGCCGAAGCTGCCGTCGGCGAAGAGCTTTACGGAGCCGATCTTCAGCCGTCCGGCGGGGTGCCGGGCCTTCAGGTCCGTGAGCCAGCGGTCAAAATCCCCGGCGGGCTCGCCGTCCCCGGGGCGGACCATCAGATAGGTGCGCAGGAGCAGGGCGCCCCGGCGCTCCATCTCCTCATAGGCCTCCACATAGGCCCGGGGGAGCATCATGTCGGTGCCGGCATCGTGGATGGCGGTGATGCCGCAGCGCAGGAGCAGGTCCTGCTCCTGCAGCAGGTAGCGCTGCACCACCTCCGGGTCTGCCTCGGGCATGGAGTCCAGCACGTATTGCTGGGCACCCTCGGTGGCAAGGCCGGTGTAGGCGCCGGAGGCGTCCTTGATAAAGGCACCGCCCTGGATGGACTCCATTTTTTCCGGGTCGAGGCGGTCTATCACCTGGGAATTGACAACGCACATGTGACCGCAGACCCGGATGATGGTCACGGGAACGTCGGGAAAGACCTTATCCATGTCCCGGCGCGTGACCATGCGGCCGTCGTCCAGATTTTCCTCGGAGAAGCCGAAGACGCTGATCCAGGCCTCGCCGCTGCCCTCCTTTTCCCGGCGGACGTAGGAGAGCATATCCTCCACGGAGGCAAAGCGCCGGTCGGATATATCCAGCTTCAGTCGGTTCAGGGCGGCGGTGAGCATGTGCAGGTGGGAGTCGATAAAGCCCGGCAGCAGCATGCGGCCCCGGAGGTCCACGGGCTGGGCCCCGGCGGCCAGGGCATCGGGCATGTGGCAGGACCGGCCCACGGAAAGGATGCGGTCATCCTCCGTGAGGACGTAATCCGCCCGGGGGCAGGCATCGTCCATGGTGAGGATGGTACCATTATAATATAGCTTTTTGGACATAGCGTTTTCTCCCCTTACAATTGTTTCAGAATGTTTTTCACGAACGTCCACAGGACGCCTACGGACTCGATGCCCATATATTCCCGGGGGGTATGCTCGTCATAAATGATGGGGCCCATGGAGATGATGTCCATGTCCGGCACAGCTTTTTTGAACAGGGAGCACTCGGTGCCGGCGTGGGTCACCTTAAAGCGGGGCTGGGCGTTAAATTCCCGGAGATATTCCTGCTCCACCAGCTTGCGCACCGGGGAGTCGGGGTCATAATCCCAACTGGGAAGGGGCTGCCCTTCCTCCAGGGAGGCACCGGACAGGGCTGCCGCGGCGCGCCACTTCTGGCACATGTATGCCAAAAGGGATTCCTTGCAGCTGCGGGCCGAGAGATAGTATAGCACCTGGTCGCCGTCTATTTCAACATTGCCGATGTTGCTGGAGCACTCCGGCACGTCCGAGAAGGTGCGCTGCATGGAAAGTACCCCGTTAGGGAGAACCTGCAGCAGGCGGGATAGCGTCTGCACGCTTGCCTGAGACAGGACCCGGGCGGCTCCATCGGCGGCGGACAGGCGCAGGCAGATACCGTCGTCCACATCGCGCAGTTCATCCTGCAGGGACCGTTCAAATCTGCGCAGGGATTCCGTGAGGCGGGGCATATCCACCGGGTAGAGCAGCACCATACACTGGGCGGGGATGCCGTTTTTGTTTTCCTGGGTGGTGTCGCCGCTGCTGAGAGAGAGGATTTGGGCATTTTCCTGCAGCAGAAACGCCAGCAGCCGGCCCAGCAGCACGCTGCTGTTGCCTCGGCCCTTCTGAATGTCGCCGCCGGAGTGGCCGCCCTGAAGGCCTGTCAGGTCAATGCGCAGAGCCTCACGGACGGGGCAGGGATCGAATGTGACGCGCTGGCGCAGCAGGGCCTTCTGATTGCCGGCGCAGCCTACATAGATGCGGCCCTCAGTAAAGCCGCCGGCATCAAAGTTGATCATAGTGCGGCCCCGGAGCTGGCGGGCATCGAAGTGGGAGGCACCCACCATGCCGATCTCCTCGGCGGTGGTGAACACAGCCTCGATGGCCGGGTGGATCAGCGTGTCGTCATCCAGAATGGCCAGCTGATAGGCAACGCCGATGCCGTTGTCGGCACCCAGGGTGGTACCCCGGGCCCGAATCTTATCGCCGTCTATGTACAGGTCCAGGCCCTGGGTGTCGAAATCGTGTTCCACGCCCTCCTCTACGGCGCAGATCATGTCCATATGGGACTGCAGCACCAGGCCGGGCCGGTCCTCCCGGCCGGGAGAGGCGGGCTTGCGGATGAGAATGTTGCGGTACTCGTCCTCAATACACTCCAGGCTTCGCTCCCGGGCAAACTGCATGAGAAAGGACGACAGCTTCTCCTCCCGCAGAGAGGGGTGGGGGATGGAACAGACCACCTCAAACCAGTGCATAACGGCCTGGGGGGCCAGATCTTTCAGCACATTCATGGGGGTACTCCTTTCGTGTTTGAGAGATAAAAATGGGAGATCTGCTCCGCATTTTACAGCGACACGCCGGATCTCCCAATTGTTCCGCGCAGGCGGAGAATTATTTATGCAGTTCGCAGGCCACAAAGTGTCCCGGGCTGACCTCTACCAGGGGCTTATCGGTACCCTCGCAGGCGGGGGTGGCAAACTCGCAGCGCTTGCAGAAGCGGCAGCCGGGCTTGACGTTGATGGGGCTGCTGACCTCGCCCTTGATGGTCTTGAAGGGAATGTCCCGCTTGGACAGATCCGGCTCGGGAATGGCGGCAAGCAATGCCTGGGTATAGGGGTGCAGGGGGTTATTGAACAGCTCCTCGGAGGGGGCGATCTCCACCGCCTGGCCCAGATACATGACCATGATCCGGTCGGAAATGTGCTTGACCACGCTGAGGTCGTGGGTGATGAAGAGATAGGTCAGATTCAGCTCGTCACCAAGGTCCATGAGGAGGTTCAGGATCTGGGCCTGGATGGATACGTCCAGGGCCGAGACCGGCTCATCGCAGACGATGAACTTGGGATTCAGGGACAGGGCGCGGGCAATGCCGATGCGCTGGCGGCGGCCGCCGTCCAGCTCATGGGGGTACATGTTGGCATAGCGCCGGGCCAGGCCCACCATGTCCATCAGCTCCGCGGCGCGGTTATAGATGTCGGCCCGGTGGGCGTAGGTCTTATGGATGATCATGTACTCGGCAATGACCTCGATGACAGACTTGCGGGGGTCGATGCTGGCGTAGGGGTCCTGGAAGATGATCTGCAGATCCTGGCGCAGGGGACGGAACTTCCGCTGGCTGATCTTGGTGACATCCTGGCCCTTGTAGATGATCTGGCCGGAGGTGGGCTCCACCAGGCGGAGGATGCTTCGGCCCAAGGTGGACTTGCCGCAGCCGGATTCGCCCACTACACCGATGGTTTCGCCCTCCTGGATATCCAGGTTGATGCCATCCACCGCATGGAGGGTGGCACCGCCGTTGAGCTTGAAATAGGTTTTCAGATCCTTCAGCTGGATCAGCGGAGTGGCGTTATCCATTCATATTCTCCTTCCTGCTGCCGTCGGGATTAAACCGGTGGCAGCACAGCTGATGGGTGCCGGAAACGGAGACGCTGGGATGCTCCCGGCGGCAGAGGTCGGTGGCGTACTTGCACCGCTCGGCAAATACGCAGCCCTCCGGCAGGTTGGTGGGATCGGGCATCAGGCCGGGAATGGCGTTGAGGCGGCGGGACTTGGAACGCAGATCCGGGATGGAGCCGAACAGCCCCTCGGTATAGGGGTGGTGGTTCTCGCCCTCGAAAATGTCCTGCACCGTGCCGTACTCCACGATCTCGCCGGCATACATGACGCCTACATCGTCGCAGATCTTGGCCACGATGCCCAGGTCATGGGTGATCATCAGCATGGAGGTGCCCAGACGGTCACGCAGGTCCTTGATCATCATAAGCACCTGGGCCTGGATGGTCACATCCAGGGCGGTGGTGGGCTCATCGGCGATGAGCAGGTCCGGCTCACAGGCCAGGGCAATGGCGATGATGACGCGCTGCTTCATGCCGCCGGAGAACTGATGGGGATACTCCACCTTGCGGGCCGGGAGGATGCCCACCATCTGCAGGGTGCTTTCCACACGCTGCTCCACCTCCTCCTTGCTCAGGTGGGGGTTATGGATCTTGATGGCCTCGGCGATCTGGTCGCCCACGGACATGACGGGGTTCAGGCTGGTCATGGGGTCCTGGAAGATCATGGAGATGCGATTGCCGCGGATGGCGCGCATCTTCTTTTCGGCCATATACTTGGGGGCGGGTAGCTCTACCTCGGCGGGGTCGCCGCCCTCGGGGGTATGGGCGGCCAGGTACTCCTCCTTGGAGAGGGGATTGCCGCTGCGGTCCCGGATGGACAGCACATCCTGGCCGTCAAATTCGATGGAGCCGGTGGGGATCTGGGCCGTGCGGTCCGGCAGCAGGCCTAAGATCGCCCGGGCCGTTGTGGTTTTGCCGGCACCAGTCTCGCCTACCAGGCCGAAGGTGCTTTTGCGCTTGATGGCGATGTTGATGCCGTTGACTGCTTTCACCGTTTCCAGATCGGTTTTATAGATCACGGAAAGGTCCTTGATTTCCAAAATGTTGTTGTTATCATTCATGTAAGACACCTCGCTTCATCCGTTAAGATTTCAGGTGCGGATCCATGGCATCCCGGAGACCGTCGCCCACCAGGTTGACGGAGCAGGCGGTGATGACGATGGCCAGGGCGGGGAAGACCAGCATGTGAGGCGCTACACGCATATACTCGCGGGCATCGGAGATGATCTGGCCCCATTCGGGAGCGGGTGGCGGCATGCCTAGGCCCAAAAAGCCAAGGGTGGACTCATAGAGGATGATCTTGGCCACGTTCAGAGTCGTGTTGACAATGATGACGCCCATGGCATTGGGGAAGATATGGGAGAGGATGATGCGGGCGCTGCTGGCGCCGCCGGCCTTGGCCGCTTCCACATACTCAAGGTCTGACAGACTGAGGATCTGAGAGCGGACCAGGCGCACATAGTTGGTGAAGTAGGCCAGGGTCAGAGCGATGACCAGGTTCACGGTGTTGGCACCCAGGGCGAACACCACGGCCATGGTGAACAGAATGTCCGGCACGGACATGAAGATGTCCAGGCCGCGCATGATGATGCTGTCCACCTTGCCGCCGAAGTAACCGGCGATGGCACCCAGGGCACAGCCCACCACGCAGGAGGACAGGGTGGCCAGCACGGCGATGGCGATGGAGGTGCGGCCGCCGTAGAGCACCCGGGCCAGCAGGTCACGGCCATAGGAGTCCAGGCCGAAGATGTGCTCGGCAGAGGGGGTGGCCAGCTTCTGAGACAGATTCTGGGTCACGGCGGAATCATAGGTGGCGAACAGGTTGGCGAAGATCAGAAAGAAGGCGATGAGACACAGCATCACAAGGCCGATCATGGAGCCGGGGTTCTTGCGGAAGCGGCGCCAGATCTCCTTGAGCTGGCTGGGCTTTTTGAACTTGATGGGCTCGGCAGCGGCAGCCGCGGGCGTTACTTTTTCACTCATACGGCTACCTCCTTATCCTTTAACGCGGGTGTACTTGGCCTTGATGCGGGGATCTACGAAGGCGTAGATGATATCCACCAGCAGCATGATCGCCGTGAATGTAATGGAGATGACGATGGTGCCGGCGATGATGACCGGCTCATCCTTATAGGCGATACGGTCCACGATCAGCGCGCCGATGCCGGGGACGGAGAACAGACGCTCTGCCACCACGGCACCCATGATGAGGCCGCCCATGTTCAGGCCGATGTTGGTGATGACCGGCAGGAGGGCGTTTTTCAGAGCGTGCTTCCAGATGACGGTGCGCTCCGTGGCACCCTTGGCCCGGGCGGTATCGATATAGTCGGCGCGGATGGACTCCAGCATGGAGGATTTGGTGAACCGGACATTAAATGCCGTTACGGGGATGGCCATGCACAGCGCCGGCATGATATAGCTTTTCCAGGTGGCTAAGCCATAGGATGGCAGCCAGTTCAGTTTCAAAGAGAAAATCAGCAGCAGCGACATGCCCAGCACGAAGGACGGGATGGCCGCCAGAAGAAACGCCAGAACAGAGGGAACATAGTCCCAGACGGAGTATTGCTTCACTGCGGTGAGGATGCCTAAGGGCACGCCCACCAGGGTTGAGATGATGATGCCGATGACGGACAGCTTCAGCGTGACGCCGAAGCGGGGCAGCACCTCGTCTGCCACGTCCTGACCGGTGAAATAGGAGGTGCCGAAGCTCTGGTCAACGACCAGATTTTTTACATAGCGGGCGTATTTTACCAAAAGAGGATCATTATAGCCCAGCTCTTCATTCAGCTGGTCCACTGCTTCCTGAGGAGCGGACACGCCAAGGATAGATCTACCGGGATTGCCGGGGGTAAGGTTCAGCACGAAGTAGATGATGAAGATAACACCCAGGATCGTCGGTATCAGGAACAAAATGCGTTTGAGTACATACCGATACACAGCATATCCTCCTTTCATTTAAATTGAGCGGCAGGACAGGCGTGCTGCCCTGCCGCTTTGGTTTGATAGGGGATAGGGATTTGCGGGGGGAGAGGTCAGCTGGCGGAGACCCAGCTGAAGTTTCTGACCTTGTAGTAGGTGGGAACGGGGGTGCCCACATCCAGGTCATCGGCCCAGACGATGGCCACAGGACGGTTGATCAGGGGCAGGATGGTGGCGGTATCCATGATCATGGACCACAGCTCGGTGTAGTAGGTCATGCGCTCATCCTGCTTGGCAGTGCCGGCGCCCAGGGCGACCAGCTCTTCCATACGCTTCCAGTTGAACTTGTCACCGATGGTGTAGTTGATGACGTACATACCAACGGACTCGCTGTGGACCTGCTGACGGATGTTATTGAAGTCGTAGTTGCCGGAGTCGCCGTAGACGCAGATGTCATAGTCCTGAGCCTGCCACTTTTCAACGGCCATGGACACGTCCAGCATCTCCACCTTGGCATGGATGCCGACGGCTTCTAGATCAGCCTGGAGCACCTGGGCGGTCTTGGAGTTGTGGGCGGAGCTGGTGGTCAGAATGGTGCCCACATCCACACCGTCGGGATAGCCGGCCTCGGCCAGCAGGGACTTGGCCTTATCGGGGTTGTAGGCATAGGTCTCAAAGCCGGTGGTGGGCTGGGTGGGGCAGTACTCGGGAACCATGTAGGTATCGGTGGCCTTGCCGTAGCCCTCGGCCACAGCCAGGTTCACGTCTTCCTTGTTGATGGCGTAGAACATGGCCTTGCGGACCAGGTCGTTATTCAGAACGGTGGCGTTCTTGCTGGCATAGTTGATGCCCATCCAGATGACGTTGTTGCCGGTGACCATGGCGCTGTGAGCGTCGCCGGCCTTCTTATACAGGGAGTCCCAATCGGACAGAGCTGCTTCCTCGTAGTAATCCAGCTCGCCGTTCTCATAGGCGATGACGGCGGCGGCGGAGTCAGCGAACACGCGGTACTCAACCTTCTTGATGTTGGGAGCGCCCTGCCAATACTTGTCATAGGCGGACAGCTTCGCACCGGTGGAGACATCGTATTCGGTGACATAATAGGCACCGGTGCCGGCGGTGTTGGGGATGGTGCCGAACTTATCGCCCTGCTGGGTCACTTCGTTCTCCTCCACGATCTTCACGCGGAACAGGGTGTGCGCGATGGGAGCGTAGGCATACTTCATGTGGATGACGAAGGTCTGGTCATCGGGAGCTTCCACACTGTCGATCATGGTGGTCAGGTAGGTCATGTTGGCGTTCTTGAAGGCACGCTCATAGGTGAACACGCAGTCGGAAGCGGTGAGAGCCTCGCCGTTCTGGAAGGTGATGCCGTCCTTGAGGGTGATGGTGTAGGTCATGGAGTCGTCGCTGACTTGAACGTCCTTGGCCAGCTCGTTGTAGTAGCCGCCCTCGGCTTCGTTCATGCCGTACAGACCCTCATAGATCTGGTCATAGAGCTTGATATCGTGGGTGTTATTGCTGTTTGCGGGGTCAAGGGTAGTGAATGCGGTTTCGGCTCTGAGGACCAGAGTCTTTTCGCTGGGATCGGTGTTGTCGTTGGTTTTCTTGCCGCAACCGGCCAGAAGACCCAGAGTCATGACGACTGCGAGGCAAAGCGCGATAATCTTTTTCATACTCTTACTCCTTTATTTTAGTGGGTAAGCAAACCGGTGGGCTTTCGCACACCGACCCGCTTTGCGGCAGGGCCGCCCCTTACGGGTGAAATGAGGGATCAGTATTTTTTGCCTTCTTTATAGCTGGGGAGGTCTTTCTTTTTCTGGTAATTGGGCATCTTGCAGCGAAACGTACACTTGTCGTCGCCCCGGGTGAGGATCTTCTCCTGCACCACTACGGTGTCCTCGTGATAGGCGGTCCACATGGCGTGGTGGATCTCCTCGCAGTAGACCACAGCGGCATCCATCAGGTCGTACTTCTTCCACAGGTCATACATATCGCATTCGTCCAGATCGGAATAGAAGTCGTCCTTCTCAAAGATCTGGCGGCAGGTCTCCTGGTCGTCATCGCCGGGCAGGTCCGCGTAAACGTGGAGGTTCTGCATGTTCAGCTCCAGGCCATAGTGCAGCTGGCGCTCCCGCTGGGCAGTGCCGCGGATCTTTCCAAAATCACGCAGGGCCCGGCGGACCACCTGCTCACCCTCGGCTCCGAAGGAATCGATCACGCGCTGGGCAATGAAACCATAGATGAGGGTGTAGAAATCCTTCATGACGGCGACCTCACTCTTGTTGTCGTCCATCTTGAAGTCGGGCACTTCCTTTACGTAGGCATCCTTCTGGAAGGACGCCGTATCCACTTTCTTTTCGTTGTTGTCCATCTTCATCAAACCTTCCTTTCTGCGAGGGCAGAGTCCTTTTTCTCTGCGCTGCTTAACTGCTACTGTATCTTCTTTTTTGGGGCCAATTCTGACACTTGGTTAAACCGCACAAGTTTCACGGAATGGGCTGCATTCTTAATTGTCGATATTATATTGTCGACAATTTTCTTTAGTTTAATCATTTTTTCTACATATGTCAATCTTTTATTTGCTGAATAATTTTTCTAATTTTTGTGTATTTCGCTGATTTTAAGAGTGGTTATAGTTGTCTAACTTGTAATGATATAATTTTTGATTTAGACGTTTTTTGCTTGAATAATTTGAATTTAGCTGCTATCAAATACAATATTCTGATATTTACACAGTATTAAATCGAAGATTTCGATGGGACGGATTTTCCGGTTTTCAAATAAACCGGAGCAATTAATGTTTAAAATCGATACTTCTGCATATAACGTTTTTTTTAATATTTCCATGCATTTTCTTAATGGAAATTACATCTTGGGTGGTGTGCAGGAGCGCTTATCCTTCCGAGCTTATGGCATGGAGACAAGCAGAATTACGGCAATAAGGGCGGAAGGGGGGCTGCTTTCTCACATAATACAAAGAATCTCGGCCAAAGGCGGGGAAAACAGACGAAAATTGACCCGGCGGGATCTTCGGAAGCTGCCGAAGATCCCGCCGGGTCACAAAGGAAGAGGAAGAGGAAGTATATAGCGAAAATTCAGTCCAGCACAGTGCCGCCGGCGAAGCGGATGGCTCCTTTGGCAAGCTCCAGTGTGGGGTCGATGGCCGGGAAGGTCAGGTGATACAGTTCCATGGCCGGGGGAAGCTCGGTGCATCCCAGCACCATGGTTTCGGCGCCTTGCTGCTGCAGACGAGCGGCAGCGGCCTCTACAGCGGCGGTGTCATAGACAGTGGCGCCGGCCTTTACGCCGCGATAGATCATGTCCATGACGGCCTGCTGGCCCGCTTCGTCCGGGGTGAGCAGAGTGATGCCGAATTTTTCGGCCACGGCGGCGTAGACACCGGTCTGCACAGTGCCGTTGGTGGCCAAAAGGCCCGCCTTGCGGATGCCCCGGCGCTGCATCTCCTGACAGGTCAGCTCCAGCATATTCAGCAGAGGAATATGCACGGAGGACTGCACCTGGGCATGGAAGCAGTGGGCTGTATTGCAGGGCATAATGAGACAGTCGGCCCCGTCAAACTCCAGCATCCGGGCGCTTTTCTGCATCTGGGGCAGGGGATCCTCCCCGCCCCGGAGCAGGGCGGCGGTGCGGTCGGGAATGGCGGTGTTGTTATCGATGATCACGTGCAGATGGTCCTGGTCGCAGGCGGCCCGGGTATGGGTGACGATCTTGCGGAACAGGTCCGCCGTGGCCAAAGGGCCCATGCCGCCGATGATGCCGATGGTTTTCTTGTTCATAGGCATGCCTCCCCGAAGGCTCAGTGGAGAGCGGCCAGGGCCTGGGCGATGCGGTCAAAGCCCCGCCGGATCTCGGACATGGAATTGGTATAGGCGATGCGGATGGCACCGGGGGCCATGAAGGCGCCGCCGGGCACCACGGCCACATGGTACTGCTGCAGCAGATACTCACTCATGGTAAAGGAATCGGTGATGACGTGGGTGCCGTCGGTCTTGCCATAGTACCAGCTGACATCCGGCATCAGGTAAAAGGCGCCGTCGGGCTTGGTGCAGGTGACGTGGGGCAGTCCGCAGGCCCGCTCATAGGCGTAGTCGCGCCGGGCCACAAACTCGGAGACCATCTCCCTTACACCTTCCTCGCCGTGCTCCAGGGCCTCCAGGGCGGCCCACTGCACAAAGGTGGTGCTGTTGGAGGTGACGTGGCTCTGCAGGGCGCTGATGCCCTTGGCCAGGGCCAGGGGAGCGGCAGAGTAGCCGATGCGCCAGCCGGTCATGCGGTAGGCCTTGGACATGCCGTTGATGACGATGGTGCGCTGATAGATCTCCGGGGACAGGGAGGCGATGGAGATATGGCGGGCATCGCCGTAGAGGAGCTTTTCATAGATCTCGTCGGCGATGACGTACAGGTCCTTCTCCACAGCCAGCTGAGCGATAGCCTGGAGGCTCTCCAGGCCGTACACGGCGCCTGTGGGGTTATTGGGGGAGTTGATGATGATGGCGGCGGTCTTATCGGTGACGGCCCGACGGATGGCGTCCAGGTCCAGCTGGAGATCCGGGGTGCAGGGAACGCACACGGGCACGCCGCCCACCAGCTTGACCATCTCCACATAGCTGACCCAGCCCGGAGTGGGGATGATGACCTCGTCGCCGGGGTTGGTCACGGCCATGACGGCATTGAACAGGGCCTGCTTGGCGCCGGTGGAGACGCAGATCTGCTCCGGGGTATAGGTCAGGCCGTTGTCCCGCTGCAGCTTGGCGCAGATAGCCTGGCGCAGCTCGGGGATGCCGGCGGTGGCTACATAGGTGGTTTTGCGGGCGTCCAGGGCGTCCTTGCAGGCGTCGCAGATGGGCTCGGGGGTCTTAAAATCCGGCTCGCCGATATTCAGGGCCACCACGTCGATGCCCTCTTTTTTCATGCTGCCGATGAGTCCCTCCAGCTCACAGGTGGCGGAGGGCGTAATATTGCCGACAATTTTACTGATCACAGGGGCCTCCTTACTCAAATAAAACGGATCATTCCACGTAAATGGCGAAGTCGGGGCACATTTTCTCACATTTCTTGCACTTGACGCACTGGTCCTCCCGGACGGCGGCGGCATAGTTATAGCCCTTCTTATTCACGTGATGGGTGATTTCAAACACTTGCTTGGGACACAGAGTGACACACATGCTGCAGCTCTTGCACAGCTCCTGGTCGATATATACGGACATGGATCAGCCCTCCTTATTCAGTAACAAACGGACCTGCTCCGCCAGCTGGGTGGGGCTGGTCACTACATGCACACCTGCGCTCTGCAGGGCCGCAATCTTGGTGGCGGCGGTGCCTACATTACCGCTGACGATGGCACCGGCGTGGCCCAAGCTCTTGCCGGTGGGGGCATTGCGCCCCACGATGAGAGACACCACGGGCTTGGTGACATGGTCGCGGATATACGCGGCGGCTGCCTCCTCGGATCCGCCGCCGATCTCACCCAGCAGCACGATGACCTGGGTATCCGGGTCCTGCTGGTACAGGGCGATGGCGTCCTTCTGGGTGAAGCCCCACATGGGGCCGCCGCCGATGGCGACGACGCCGGACTGGCCGATGCCCCGGTCGGTGAGGGTCTTGCCGATCTCATAGGAGAGGGCGCCGCTCTTGGAAACGATGCCCACATGGCCCTTTTGGAAGAAGCGGACCGGGTGGGCGCCTACCTTGCACACGCCCGGGGCGATGACGCCGGCGCAGCCGGGGCCCACCAGGATGGTGCCGTGGGCCTTGGCATAGGAGATGATCTCCACCACGTCGTGCAGGGCAATTTCCTCCGTGGTGAGGACCAGGAGGCGGATGCCGGCGTCGATGGCTTCAAAGCAGGAGTCCTTGGCCACCCGGGGCGGGACGAAGCAGATGACAGCGTCAAAATCGTGGGCGCGCTTGGCCTCGGCCACGTAGTTATACACGGGGATGCCGCAGACCTCCTGGCCGCCCTTGCCGGGGGTGACGCCGGCGACGATGTTGGTGCCGGCGTCCAGCATGGCCTTGGCCTGCAGGGAGCCGGATTTGCCGGTGATACCCTGGACCATGACCCGGGTATTTTTATCAATGAGGATAGACATGCTTCAGCCCTCCTTTACAGCGGCGGCCACGGCGGCCACGGTTTCCGTGAGATCGTCAAAGGTGGTCATGCCGTGCTCGTGCATGATACGGATGCCCTCCTCCTGCATGGTGCCGCACATCCGGCAGAATACCGGCACGGTGACGTTGTGCTCCCGACAGTAGTCGGTGAGGCCCTTGGCCATGTTATCCATGCGGTTGAAACCGCCGATGAGCACCACGATCACGGCGGAGATGTCCGGGTGGTTCTGCAGGGTCAGCTCCATGGCCCGGTACATGACCTCCGGAGTGGTCATGCCGCCCAGCTCGCAGAAGCTGGAAACGGAGAGACCGGCGTCATGCAGCAGGTCCAGGGTCAGCATGCCGGTGCCGGCGCCGTCGGAGATCATGGCCACATTGCCCTCCAGGGGGACATAGGTGATGGTGGTGGCCTCCTTTTCGGGGGCGGCGTAGCGGTACAGACTGCTGCGGGCTTCCTCCAGCCGCCGGCAAAGGTCCGCGGCGGAGGCGGCGTGGTCGTCCAGAACGAACTTGGAGTCCATGGCGATGAGGCGGCCGTCCACCAGGCCCAGGGGGTTGATCTCCACCAGCAGGGCACCGGTGGTGAAAAAGGCGGTCTGGAGCTTATCCAGCAGGGCGTACACATCGGCCTTGTCCGCCGCCTGCAGGGTCTGGGCGATCTGGCGCTTCTGGTAGTCCTTGAGGCCCGTGAAGGGGTCGATCTCCAGCTTCAGGATCTCCTCCGGGTGCTCCCGGGAGACCTGCTCAATGTCCATGCCGCCCATGGCGCTGACGATCAGCGTGGGGGTGGAGACGCCCTGAAGGGTGATGGAGAGATAGAACTCCCGCTGAGGCTTTAGCATCTCCTCGGCCAGCAGGCCGTGGACGGGATGGCCCTTGATGGTCATGTGCAGGATATCCCGGGCATAGCGGGTATACTCGTCTTCCGTGCGGCAGACCTTTACGCCGCCGGCCTTGCCGCGGCCGCCGGTCATGACCTGGGCCTTCAGCACGAAGGGGAGGTCCATGGGGGCGGGGGCGTCTGCGGAGGTGAGCAGATGGCTCTGGGGGACGGGAATATCGAACCGGCCCATGAGCTGCTTGCCTTCATATTCAAATAAATTCATATGTCACCGCCTTATCCGTTACCCGTGATAGTACAGGTCATTGTCCTTGGCGTAGGCGATACCGGCCTTGGCGGCCTTGAGGTTCAGCTCTACGAAGCGGGGGTTGACCTGGGTGCGGATCACGTCCATCAGGTCCTCCTCCTTCAGCATGCCGAGACACTCGGACAGGAAGCCCAGCACCACCATGTTGGCGGCCATACGGTTGCCCAGGTCCACGGCAATCTGGGTGGCGGGGACGGCAAAGGTATGGGCGATGGGACGGGTCAAATTGGTGACCAGCTGGGGGTCGATGACCAGGACGCCGTCTTCCTCCAGGGTGGGGATGTACTTTTCATAGGCGCTCTGGAACAGGGCCACCAGCAGGTTCTTCTCCTGGGCTACCGGGGAATTGATGGGGGTCTTGTCGATAATCAGCTCGGCCTGGCACTGGCCGCCCCGGGCCTCGGAGCCGTAGGACTGGGTCTGCACGGCGTACAGGCCGCCCTTGGTCACGGCGGCGGTGCCCAGCATCACGGCGGTGAGGATGATACCCTGGCCGCCGAAGCCGCACAATGTGATCTTCTGAGGATATTGCAGCATATCTCGTTCCTCCCTTATAACGGCATGTTGGTGCCGGCGTAGATGGGCTTATCCACACAGAGGAAGTTGCCCAGGGCCAGCTTGCCTTCTTTTTCTTCGTCGGTCATCTGCGCGCCCTTGGCCTGGGGGTAGGTGACGCTCTGGATATACTCCGCCACCTTCATGGGGTCACCGGTCTTCAGAGCGTAGCGGCCATAGTGGGTGGGGCACTGGGAGACGATCTCGATGAGGGAGAAGCCCTTGTGCTGCAGGGCGCGCTCCATGGCCTGCTTGCACTGCAGGGGCTGCATGGTGGTCCAGCGCTCCACGTGGGTGGCGCCGGCGGCCAGGGCCAGCTTGCACACGTCGAACCGGGGCTCGCCGCTGCCGTAGGGGGTGGTCATGGTGCGGGACTCCTCCGGAGTGGTGGGCGCCACCTGGCCGCCGGTCATGGCGAAGTTCATGTTGTTCACCATGACTACGGTCACGTCCAGGTTGCGGCGGCAGGACTGGATCATGTGGTTGCCGCCGATGGAGACCAGGTCGCCGTCACCGGCAAAGATCACCACGGGCAGCTCCGGGCGCATCATCTTTACGCCGGTGGCCCAGGCCAGGGTGCGGCCGTGGACGCCGTGGAACATGTCGGTCTTGATATAGATGGGGATGCGGGCCGTGCAGCCCACGCCGCCGATGTGCAGCATCTGCTCGGGGTCCATGTGCAGCTCATCCAGGGCCTGGATGTAATAGTTCAGCACCTGGCCGCAGCCGCAGCCGGCGCAGAAGAAGTGAGGAAGCTTTTCCTTGCGCAGATATTTCCGCAGGGGGTTGATCTTCAGCTGGTCTGCCATGTTACTTCGTCTCCTCTCTGATCACGTTATAGATCTCCTCAGAGGTGTGGATCTGACCTCTGTTCTTGGTGACGGGGACCACCGGGCACTTGCCGGCGGCCACCCGGGTGATTTCGTTGACATAGCGGCCCATATTCATTTCCACGGCAAAGATCCTGGAAACATTGCCGGCTACCTCCCGGATGGCCTTTTCGGGCACGGGCCAGATGTTGCACAGCTTCAGCACGCCCACCTTCACGCCGCTCTCACGGGCCATCTGGGCGGCCTCGATGGAGGGGCGGACCTCGCTGCCGTAGGTGACGATGGCGTAGTCGGCATCGTCCATCATGAACCGCTCGGTGCGGCAGATGTCGTCGGCATTTTCCCGGATCTTGCCGCACACACGGCGGTACAGCCGCTCAAAGTCGTCGGGATCCCAGTCGATGCCGCCGCGCTCATTGTGGGGGTTCAGGGAGTAGATGGTCTTATAGCCCTTGCCCAGGGGGGCGAAGTCGGGGCAGCCGTTTTCCGGCGCGCCGAAGGGGAGGTAATCCTCCGGGGCGGCGGTGGTATACTTGCGGTTGAAAAGCTCGATCTTGTCGGCGGAGGGGATCTCCAGGCGCTCACGCATCAGGGCGATGGTGGCCTCGGACATGACAATGACGGGGTTACGGTACTTTTCCGCCAGGTTGAAGGCCCAGATGGTGTAATCATACAGCTCCTGCACGGAGGAGGGGCACACCACAATGGCCTCATAGTCACCGCTGCAGCCATAGCGGAGCTGGTAGACATCCGCGTAGGTGGCGAAGTTGTCGCCCCGGGTACGCATAACATCGGCCACCACCACGGGCGCCTCGATGGTATAGCAGTAGCCCAGGCCCTCCTGCATGTAGTTAAAGCCGGCGCTGGCGGTGGCGGTCATGACTTTGCCGCCGGCCAGAGAGGCTCCGGCCAGAGCGAAAATGGAGCACAGCTCGTCCTCGCCCTGGACAAATTGACCGCCTACCTGCGGCAGCCGCTGGGACATACGCTCGGAAATTTCATTGGCGGGAGTGATGGGATAGCCGGCAAAGAAGTTGCAGCCGGCGCTGATGGCACCTTCCACAAGAGCATAGTTGCCAAGCATAAAATGCACGCCGCTGTCTACGCGCTTTTCCCATGCGTCCAGCTGATTGGCCCGAATGATCGACATGGCATAATTCCTTTCTCTTTAAATAAGCTGGTCGGGTCTGTCACAGGATGAATAAAAAATACTGTCGACAATATACAATCCGACAAGACATTTATACATGAAAATAAGGAGGTTGTCAACCCTTTTCTTAAACGGCGCTGCCGCAGAATATCTCTGCGGCAGCGCCGCCGGTTCGATATGGATGTTTCAGGCTTTAGTTATTGACCTTGGTTTCGCCCAGCACCCACACACGGCGGATGCCCACGGGGGGGATGGCAGGCTCCAGATAGGAGTTGGCGGAGTTGATGGTGGCCGGGTCGAACAGGACCAGGTCGGCATCCATGCCCCGGCGGATCAGGCCCCGGTCCCACAGACGCAGGCGGCGGGCCGGCTCGGAGGTGATGTGGCGGATGGCCTCCTCCAGAGGCATGACCTGCAGATCCCGGACATAGTGGCCCAGGAAGCGGGGGAAGGAGGCGTAGGCCCGGGGATGGGGATGCGCGCCCATAATGCCGTCGGTGCAGACGCAGTGGGCGTCGCTCTTCATGACATAGATGACGTCGTCCTCGGAGATGGAGAAATAAATGGCGATGACCTCGGGGCCCTCGTGCTGCAGGATGTGCAGCACGGCGGTGCCCACCTCCATGCCCAGCTTTTCGCTGATGTAGTCCATCTTTTGGCCGGCCATCCAGGCGTATTCCTCCGTGGCGACGGAGGCCAGCATGATGCACTCGGCGCCGCCCCGGGCCTGGATCTCGTCCTGGGTCTCCTTGAGGATCTTCTGATAGGTGTCCGGATCCTTCAGGCGCTGCTGGAAGCCCTGCTCGCCGCCATCGTAGGCCCACTGAGGCACGCAGACCTTCAGCCCCGTGCAGGCGGCGGTCCAGGGGTACTGGTCCAGGGTCACGTCGTAGCCCTGGGCGCGCATGGCGTTGATGGACGCCATGGACTGGTGGACCTTGCCCCAGTTCCGGGGGCCCAGGGCCTTGTGGTGGGAGATCTGCAGGCGGACGCCGCTCTCCCGGACGATGGTGTTCATCTCCTCCACGGACTCCAGGAGTTTGTCCTTCTCACTGCGCATATGCACCATGATGAGGCCGTCGTAGGCGGCCACCACCTTGGCCATTTCAATAAGCTCCGGGGTCTGGGCGAAGCTGCCGGGAGGATAGATAAGACCCAGGGACATGCCCTTGGCGCCCTGCTCCAGGCAGCGGGCCAGCAGGGCCTTCATCTGCTCCAGCTCCTGGGCGGTGGGCTCCCGGTTATCGTTGCCCATAACGTTCATGCGGATGGTGCCGTGGCCCACCAGGCCCACAAAGCGGGCGGAGGGATGGGCGTTTTCCACGGTCTGCTCATAGTCGGCGAAGGAGCGCCAGGTATAGGGGCCGGGGATGGTGCCGGCCAAGGGGGCCATGTTGTCGGCCAGCTCCTGGACCAGGTCGTCGGTCAGGGGCGCCACGGAGGAGCCGTCCTGGCCCAGAACTTCCGTAGTGATACCCTGCTGCACCACCTGGGGCAGGGCGGGGTTGCGGATGAGCTCCAGCTCGTTATGGCTGTGGGTGTTGATGAAGCCGGGGGCCAAAGCCAGACCGGCGGCGTCCACCACCTCCCAATCGCTCTGGGGGGGGATGACACCGATCTGAGCGATGACGGAGCCGCCGATGAGAACATCGGCGTGGAAGGGCTTGCAGCCGGTGCCGTCATAGACGGTGGCATTCCGGATCAAAGTTTTTTTCAATGAAAACGCCTCCTTTACATTTCTGACTGAGTGTGGTATGATAAATATGTCGAATACATACAGTCGACAATATACGTAAGCAAAGGATACCACCCGGCTATAGTAAAGTCAAGCAAAGACGTTCCAAATTTTAAGGAAATAATTCATCTTTTTCACAAAAAAACATCCGGCGCTTTGGACCGGAGAGCAAAAAGCACAGAGCGACCGGAGAAATAGGACCGCAACTTAAAATTTGAAAGGAGAATTGAGCAATGGACGAGTACAGCGAATTGTTTCAGTTATTAAAGAAAATGGTATCTTTCCCGTCTACGGACGGAAATGAAGCGGGCATCAGCGACTTCCTGGCGGAAAATGCCCGGGTTATGGGAATGGACCTGGTGGAGCAGCAGGAGGCGCTGCCGGGCCTGAAAAACGTCATCGCCGTAAAGACCTTCGGCCGGGGCGGCAAGCGGATCGTGCTCAACTCCCACATGGATGTGGTGCCCCCGGCGGACGGCTGGGATACGGACCCGTATGACCTGGTCATCAAGGGCGACCGGGCCTACGGCCGGGGTTCCACCGATGCCAAGGGCCCCCTGGCGTGCCTGACCATGGCGGTGAAGCGGATCATTGAGAACCCGGAGGGGGTCAACGGCACCATCGTATATACCGCCGTGGTGGACGAGGAGAGCCACTCCACCGGCGCCAGGACCCTGGTGAAGCACCCCCAGGTGTACGGCGACTACTGCATCGTGGGTGAGCCGACTCTCTCCCGGGTGGCGGTCAGCCACAACGGCAGCCTGCGGCCGGTGATCGTGGCGGAGGGGCTGTCCGTCCATGCCTCCAACCCGGAGCTGGGCATCAACGCCATCCGCATTGCGGCCTACATCTCCCAGCTGGTGGATGAGATCGCAGATGAAATTTCCGGCATTGTGCATCCTGCAACGGGGAAGCCGTCCATTGCCATCACCATGATCTCCGGCGGCGTGCAGGAGAACGTGGTGCCCGACCGCTGCGAGATCACCATCGACCGGCGCATGGTGCCGGGGGAGGATGAACAGCAGCTGCGCCGGCGGTTTGACCGGCTGTGCCAGGAGGCCCAGGAGCATTTCCCCGGCAGCCGGGTCTATGTGGACCATTATCTGGTCACCACCGGCCCCGCAGCGGAGACCCCGGCGGACAGCGAGCTGGTGCAGACCGCCTTTGCCGCGGCTAAGGCGGCCGGCGGGGAGGACCAGGAGCCCTTCGGCCTGACCTGCAACACGGATATGAACCACTTTACCCGCGCGGGCATCCCCACGGTGATCATCGGTCCGGGGACCATTACGGTGGCCCACAAGCCCAATGAATACGTGGCTCTGGAGCAGCTGGAAAAGACCTGCGCCGTGGATGAGGCGGTCATTCGGGCGCTGCTGAAATAAGAGGAAGGGAGAGAGCGGTATGTCTTGCGGTTTGGAAAATGCCAACACCGTGGTGACGGTGGACCTGGGAAAGGTGCGGCGCAACATTGAGCGCATCCGCAGCCATATTGGCCCCGATGTTGACATTATGTACACGGCCAAGTCCAACGGCTACGGCCACGGACTGATCCGGCCTACCCTGTTCATGCGCGACAAGTGCGGCATCCACTGCTTTGCCACCGGCCAGCTCAGCGAGGCGCTGGAGCTGCGGCAGGCGGGGCTGGAGGATTTCATACTGGTGCTGGGGGGCATCCCCTACAGCGGTGTGCCCGCCTTCGTGGCAAACGACCTGGTGGCCACGGTGTATGAGGATACGCTGCCCCGGGCACTGAATGAGGAGGCGGCCCGGCAGGGAAAACGCGTGCGGGTACACATTAAAATAGACACGGGGCTGCGGCGATTCGGCGTGCAGCCCGGCGAGCAGCTGGCGCACCTGATGGAGACGCTGCGGGGCCTGCCCTACCTGGAGATAGACGGAGTATATACCCATCTGGCCAACGGCTACTCTTTGGACAAATCCTTTACCCACCGGCAGATGGGCCTGTTCACCCAGGCACTGGAGCAGCTGAAGGCGTCGGGGATCCGGCCCCGGCTCGTCCACGCGGCCAATACGGCGGCCTGCGTGGCCTCCCCGGAGTGTTACTACGATGTGGTGCGCCTGGCGGCGCTGATCTTCGGCTATGACATCTCCCCCGGCATCCCCAACCGGCTGAGCCTGGAGCCGTCCATGCGCTGGACCAGCAAGATACTGAACGTGCTGTGGGCCGAGGAGGGCGAAAATGTCAGCTACTACCGGTTTTTTGTGCCCAAGCGCCCCACGAAGATCGCCATCATCGGCTTCGGCATGGGCGACGGATATTACCGGGGCCTTGTGACCCGGGACACCGAACACAATGCCGACGTGCTGATCCACGGCCAGAGAGCGCGGTTGCTGGACCTGAACGTGGATGTAGCCTTTGCCGATGTGACGGACATACCCGACGTGCGGATCGGCGACACGGCGGTGCTCATCGGCCAGGACGGCCGGGACGAGATCACCTCCATGGAACTGGGCGAAAAGGGCGGCACGTCCAACGGGCACATTTGCTGCTCCATCACCGGCCGCCCCCTGCGGTACTATATCAATGAGTGAGCGGGTGAGCGCGCCTGTGCTGGCACGCCGGTACAGCGCTAAGCTGCTGCGGATGGTCATAGGCTTCAGCTTCATTGCCCTGGGTGTGGTGATCGCCAAGCAGTCCTACTGCCTGTCCCCCTGGAACGTGCTCAATGACGGCCTGGCCTATACATTTCCCATTACCATCGGCCAGGCCAATATCACCGTGGGCATGACCATACTGGTTATAAACCTGTTGTTTCTGCACGAGACCTTCGGCGTGGGAACGGTACTGAATATATGGCTGGTGGGCGTTATTACGGACCTGCTGATGAAGCTGAACGCTGCCTGGGACATTCTGCCCAAGATCCACTCCGTGCCGCTGCAGATCCTTTGCTGCCTGGTATCACTTATATGCAATGCCCTGGGGATCTATTTCTACATGTCCGCCCGGATGGGGGCGGGACCCCGGGACACGGTGATCGTATTTCTCACCAAGCATCTGCCGCTGCCGGTGGGGCTGTGCAAGCTGCTGCTGGAGGCTGCGGCGTGCCTGGTGGGCTGGCTCATCGGCGGCGAGGTGGGCATCGGTTCGCTGATCTCCGTTTTTTGCGGCGGGCCGATCCTGCAGCAGGTTTTTCGCCTGTTCCGTTTCCAGGTGAAGCAGCTTCGGGGTGAGAATATAACCGATACATGGCAAATTCTCCGGGGAAAAAGATTGCCGCCGGAGATGGAAATAACGGCGGAAACTACGGGAAAATGATTTGTTTTTTGCCAGCTGTTGACAAAGTATACAGAAAAGGTTAGAATGGAAAATGGAAATCAGGACCAATCTCAGAAATAATCACGGCCTGTAAATATAGGTGTAGTAATGTTTGAAAACCAAAATTTAGGAAGCAAGCCTTCTCTGAAGCAGCTTGTATACGAAAATCTGCAAAATATGATCGTGCAGGGAAAGCTGGAGCCCGGTGAAAAGCTCATCGAGGACGACCTGGCCCAGGCCATGCACATCAGCCGTGCGCCGATCCGCGAGGCCATCAGCATGCTGGAGCGGGACGGGTTTGTCCGCATCATCCCCCGAAAGGGTGCCATCGTTGCGGAGGTATCGGAGAAGGACGCCATGGACATTTGGAAGTGTCGCCTGGCTTTGGAGCCTTTTGCCGCCAGAGAGGCCATGCCCCATATCCCCAAGGAGGAGCTGGAGGCGGCGCTGAAGCGCATCGGCAAGATCGAGAAGGACTACTCCTTTGAGGAGTATGTGGCTTCCGACCTGGAGGTGCATGGGCTGTACTATGGGCATCTGGACAATGAGTACATGAAGTCCATCCTCAACAATCTGAAGGCACACTCGATCCGGGTGCGCTGGCTGAAAGAGGTCAGAAACAGCTTTACGGATATGTCCCGCAGCTCTATCCGGGAGCACAGGCAGATCATAGAGGCCTTTCTCAGCGGGGACGGCGACCGGGTCTATAACACGGTGCAGCAGCACATTCTCAACAGTGCCGCCCGGCTGAAGGATCCCGGCGACAGCATCTTCTGCCCATCAGCGCCTAAGACGATAGAGCAAAAATCATAACGGATCATGCGCCGCCTGTCCCGGCAAACGCGGGACAGGCGGCGCATTTTTGGGGACTTCCTGTTATGATGCTTTGGCACGGCAAAAAGCCGGCCGTGCGAAAGGAAGCCGTACAATTCACCGGCGATAGGGGGAGTTCGGAAAAATTTGCAAATAGACGGAGAGTTTTTTCGTGCGGCGGCTTGAGAAAGACAATGCTATATGCTATAATTTATATGTAATAGTGCGTCCCTTTTTCGCAGGCGCGGAGGGGATGTACCTGATCCCTGTTTATATAAGCACTGAAATGAAGCGGGGGGCGGGCTGTGGAGCTATTTGAATCAAGGGGGTTTCCGATATAAAAGCCCATGCGAAAATGGTGTAAAAATGGCGTAAACCGAAAATGCCGGATCGCAGAAGCCTCTGATAAATCAGGATTTTTTAAGGAGATGTAGAGATATATGAAATTAGGTATCGTCGGTCTGCCCAATGTGGGCAAGAGCACCCTCTTTAACGCCATCACCAACGCCGGTGCCGAGAGCGCCAACTACCCCTTCTGCACCATCGAGCCCAACGTGGGCGTAGTGGCGGTGCCGGACGCACGGCTGGACAAGCTGGCTGAGATGTACCAGCCGGACAAAAAGACTCCGGCGGTCATCGAATTCGTGGACATTGCGGGTCTGGTGAAGGGCGCCAGCCAGGGCGCGGGCCTGGGCAACA
>CAVKFX010000004.1:0-4554 GCA_963655625.1 uncultured Eubacteriales bacterium
GCTGAGACCATGGCCCAAAACGGCGGTGAGATCAATCGGAAAAGCGAAAAAGTGCGCCGTGCCAATCGGATTATCCAAAATCGCACCATGATCCTTATGGCGGTTTTGGGTGTGCTGGTATTTTTGATCCTGGTCATCAAGCTCTTTTCTCTGCAGATACTGCGCCACGACGAGCTGGAGGCTAAGGCCCTGGACCAGCAGACCCGCAGCACGGAGGTTGCTGCCACCCGGGGTACGATCTATGACCGCAACGGCAATATCATGGCCATTTCCGCCACGGCGGAAACGGTATTTCTCTCCCCGCTGGAAATGGACCGCGCTCTCAGCGACAAGGATAATCCCGTTGCCTGGACCAAGGACAGCGTGGCACAGAAGCTCTCGGAGATCCTGGAGATCAACAAGGAGGGCATCCTGAAAAAAATGGAGCGCACGGACTCCCAGTATGAGGTACTCAAGCTTCGGGTGGAGGAGGATGTGGCCGATCAGATCCGCACCTTCATCAACGACGAGGGCGTTGTGGGCGTGTACATGGTCACCGATGCCAAGCGCTATTACCCCTATGCCACCCTGGCCTCCCAGATCATCGGCTTTGTGGGCACGGACAATTACGGCCTGTACGGCCTGGAGGCCCGGTATAACGACGTGCTGGACGGCCAGACGGGCCTGGTGGTGTCCACCAAGGATCCCACGGGCAGCGACATGCTCTACGGCTACGAGCAATACTATAAAGCGCAGAACGGCAGCGACATCGTGCTGACGCTGGACGCAACGGTGCAGTACTATGTGGAGAAGGCCCTGAGCGAGATGGTGACCTCCACCGAGGCTCAGGGGGCCACGGGCATCGTCATGGATGTGGAGACCGGGGCGGTCCTGGCCATGGCCTCCAGCCCCACCTACGATCTGAACGATCCCTCCGCCGTCTATGAGAGCAGGCTTGCCTCCCTGGTGAAGGACGGCCAGCTGGACCTGGCGGATGCCCAGCTGCGCCAGTGGCGCAACCGGGCCATCAACGACACCTATGAGCCCGGCTCCACCTTCAAGGTGCTGACCCTGGCGGCGGCCCTGGAGGAGGGAGTCATTGACGAGAATACCACCTTTGATTGCACGGGCTCCATCCATGTGCTGGACGCCACCATCCATTGCAGCAACCGCGCCGGCCACGGACATCAGACCCTGGAGCAAACGGCGGGCAACTCCTGTAACCCGGCCTTCATCACCTACGGCCTGCGCCTGGGTACGGAGAAGTTCTACCGCTATATGAAGGATTTCGGCCTGGTAAACGGCAGCGGCATCGACCTGGAGGGGGAGGCCCTGGGTATCTTTGCTCCTCAGGAGACCGCTTCGGAGCTGGATCTGGCCTGCTATGCCTTCGGCCAAAACTTCAACACGACCCCTGTGGCCCTGATTTCCGCCCAGGCCGCCTGCATCAACGGCGGCTATCTCCACACCCCCTATGTGGTGGAGCGGGTGGTGGACAGCGAGGGAAACGTTCTCTCCAGCCATGACTCCACCCCTGTGCGCCAGGTGGTCAGCGAGGAGACCTCCGCCCTGGTGCGCCAGTGCCTGGAGTATGTGGTCTCGTCCGGTACGGGCCGCAACGGCCAGGTCCACGGCTACCGCATCGGCGGCAAGACCGGCACGGCGGATAAGGGCAACACCGGCGAGGTGGTGCTGTCGTTCATGTGCTTCGCACCGGCGGACGATCCCAAGTATATCATGCTTCTGACTCTGGATTCTCCCACCGGGGAGGGACGGGGCGGCGGCGGCACGGTAGCTCCCTACGCCAGCCGGATCATGGGCGAGATCCTGCCCTATCTGGGCGTGGAGCCGTCCTACTCGGCAGAGGAGCTGCTGGGCTCTGACACCACGGTGAACTACGTCATCGGTATGACCGTGGCGGATGCCGAGGAAAAGCTTAAATCCAAGGGTTTTTCAGTGAAGGTCGTCGGCGACGGTGACACCGTCACCGATCAGACTCCGGAGGGCGGCACAGTGATCCCCGGTAAATCCCGGGTGATCCTCTATGCCGGCTCCGAAAAGCCGGATACACTCTGCACAGTACCCTCCCTGGTGGGCCTGTCCCCCAGCGAGGCGAATATAGCGGTGAGCAGCGCGGGCCTCCTGCTGCGCTTCACCGGAACCACAGATAGCGGCTCGGGCAGCGTTCGGGTCATCAATCAGTCGGAAGCCGCCGGCGCGCAGGTGGAGGCGGGGACAGTGATCTCCGTCCAGCTCAGCGACAGCGGCGTAACGGATTAGCCATGTGGTTTGCGGTGGAAAGGAGCGGGCTGAATGCGTTTGCGGGAGCTGCTGGAGGGAACGGAGATCACTGCACTGACGATATCACCGGATACGGAGATCACCCATGTGTGTGCGGATTCCCGCCGGGCCCGGAAAGGCAGCCTGTTTGCAGCGGTGCCGGGTACCCTGTGTGACGGCGCCCTGTACGCCCGACAGGCGGTGGACCGCGGCGCCGCGTGCGTGCTGTGCCGGCAGGAGATGCCGGGACTGCCCTGCGCGGCGGTGCCGGATGTGCGAGCTGCCCTGGGCAAAATTGCCTGCACCTGGTATGAAAATCCCGCCGCCCGGCTGACGGTCCTGGGCGTCACCGGCACCAACGGCAAAACCACCACCACCTATCTCCTGCGCCACATCCTGCGCAGTGCGGGAATAAAGACCGGCCTCATCGGCACGGTGCAGAACCTGGTGGAGGAGCAAATGCTCCCGGCCCGGCGCACCACGCCGGATGCTTTGGAGATCCAAAGCCTGCTGCGCCAAATGGCGGACGCGGGCTGCACCCACGCGGTGATGGAGGTCTCCTCCCATGCCCTGATGCAGCACCGGGTGGAGGGCATAACCTTTGCCGAGGGTATTTTCACCAACCTTACCGAGGACCATTTGGACTATCACGGCACCATGGAGCGCTACTGCGGCGCCAAGGCGAAGCTGTTTCACGCCTGCCGTGGGGCGGTGTGCAATGCAGACGACCCCTGGACAGAGCGTATGCTCCGGGGCGTGACCTGCCCGGTGACGCGCTATGGTCTCCAAAACCCTGCCGACCTGTGGGCGGAGGCGGTCACCCTGCAGGAGCGGGGCGTGTCCTTCACGGCCTGCACGGCCCGGGAGCACATTCCGGTGCGCCTGGGTGTGCCGGGGCGGTTTTCGGTGTATAATGCATTGGGGGCCATGGCCGCCTGCGCGCAGCTGGGCATCCCGTTGGCGGACAGCGCCGCCGCATTGGCCGCCTTCCCCGGCGTAAAGGGCCGCATGGAGGTGGTGCCCACCCCCGGAAAGCCCTATACCCTGCTCATTGACTATGCCCACACTCCTGACGCTTTGGAAAATGTGCTGAAAACCGTCCGGGGCTTTGCCAGCGGCCGGGTCATCGCCGTCTTTGGCTGCGGCGGCGACCGGGAGAAGGAAAAGCGGCCCCGGATGGGCCGCATCGCCGGGGCCCTGGCGGATCTGGTGGTCGTCACCAGTGACAATCCCCGTTCCGAGGAGCCCATGGCCATCATCCGGGACATTCTTCCGGGCCTTGCCGGGGCGGAGGAGCGGTTTGTAGTGGAGCCGGATCGCCGGGCGGCCATCGCCCTGGCCATGGATCGGGCTGCGCCGGGGGACGTAGTCATTCTGTGCGGCAAAGGACACGAGACATATCAGGAGATCGGCGGTAAGACCCTCCCCTTAGATGAGCGGGAGGTCGTGCGGTCCCTGCTGTAAATACACAACGAAAGAGGCCCCTTGGGGGCGGAAAGAGGAACGAGAACTATGATCCTTCAAGTGATTTTGGCCTGCGTGATCTGCTTTGCCATCACGGCTGTGGCCGGGAAGCTTTTGATCCCTGAGCTGGTGAAGCTCAAGGCCGGGCAGAGCATCAAGGAGGACGGTCCCGCCTGGCACATGACCAAGCAGGGCACCCCCACCATGGGCGGTCTCATGTTCATCATCGGCATCGGCGTCACGGTGGTGATCCTGGGGTGGAAGGGCATGGCCGCCGGGGACTTTACGCATATTTATGTGTATCTGTTCGCCCTGGTGTTCGGCGTCATCGGCTATATTGACGATTATCAGAAGGTGAAGCATCACCGCAACACCGGCCTCACTGCTATTCAAAAGTTTGTTTTGCAGCTGGCGGCGGCGGTGGCGTTTCTGTGCCTGCTGCGGGCGGAGGGCCACCTGAGCCCCAACCTGTATATCCCGTTTTTCAACACCTACATCGTGCTGAACTGGGTGGTCTACATGATCCTGGCCGCCTTCATCATCGTGGGTACGGTGAACGCCGTGAACATCACCGACGGCCTGGACGGTCTGTCCACCAGCGTCACCATCCCGGTGGCGGCGTTCTTCGCGGTGCTGGGCGTGGTGTGGAAGGGCTTTCCCCAGCTGGGCATTTTCGCCGCCGCCATGGCGGGCGGCCTGCTGGCGTTCCTGCTGTATAACCACTACCCCGCCAAGGTCTTCATGGGTGATACCGGCTCCCTGTTTTTGGGCGGCGCGGTGGCGGCTTCTCCGGCGGCCACCACCACCAGGGTATTGGGCTTCAGGTCCAGG
>CAVKFX010000005.1:0-7468 GCA_963655625.1 uncultured Eubacteriales bacterium
GTCGACCTTTGCCTTTAACCGCATCTACACAGCCAGGAATGACACGGACCTGCAATATATGGCCAAGATCCTTTATACCAACACCGTCCTGTCGGGCGCAAACTACAACCTCACCATCCTGGCCCTGAACTGACGAAACCCCTTGCGCCCGGGATAAAAATAATATATGATAAGCTGGAAGGTAGGTCGAGCCTGCCTTCCAGCTTTGTTATGATAGGAGGCCCCGCCCATGACGAGACAGAGAAAAGCCGACTTGCTGCTGGTGCTGATCACCGGCTTTTGGGGCTGCTCCTACTACCTGTCCGACCTGGCCCTGGGGGAGATGCCGCCCTTTGCCCTGTGTGCCATGCGGTTTTTGCTGGCCTTTGCGCTGCTGGGCATTGTTCTGTTTCCCAAGCTGCGGCATGTAAACCGCAAGACCCTGCTGTGGGCGGTCCCGGCAGGGCTTTCCCTTACCCTCACCTACATCGGCGCCACCGTGGGCCTGCTGTATACCTCCATCTCCAACGCCGGGTTTATCTGCTCCCTGCCGGCGGTGACCACACCCCTTTTGGCCTTTTTGCTGTACCGGAAAAAGCCGGAGCGGCGGATGCTGCTGTGCCTGGTTCTTTGCACGGTGGGCCTTGGGCTGCTGACCCTGGGGAACGATTTTCGTCCGGCGCCGGGGGACCTCATTTGCCTGCTGTGTGCCCTGGGCTACGGCATCAACCTCCTGGTGGTGGAACATGCGGTGCGCCAGCCGGAGGTGGACGCCCTGCAGCTGGGCGTGTTCCAGCAGCTGATGACAGGTGCGGCCATGCTGGTGCTGTCGCTGCTGTTTGAGACCCCCTGCCTGCCCCAAACCCCCACGGGCTGGGGCAGTGTCCTGTTTCTGTCCGTTTTCTGCACCGGCATCGCCTTCGCCATCACCGCCGTGCAGCAAAAGCACACCTCTGCGGTCCATGTGGGGCTGATCTTCACATTGGAGCCGCTGTTTTCCGCCATTGTGGCCTTCTTCCTCGCCGGGGAGCGGCTCACGGTCCGGGGCTATGTGGGGGCGGCGCTGATGATGCTGGCCCTGGTGACCATGGAGGCGGGCCTGCCGTTTCTTAAAAAAAAGAAGCCGGTGGAGGAATGAGCCGTCAGAAAGGGGAAAATCATGGGATTTGACGCGGCACACACCATCAGCGCCCTATCGAAGCTGGCGCTGCGGCTGATGCGAAACGCCAACAAAAAGGAGGCCTCACAGCAAATGGATATGTATTTTTCGGCCAAACGACAGACCCTTGCACAGTTTATGGAGGTCTACGACCAGCAGCGGCTTCACGAGATACACGGCGGCTCTGCCATCATATTTGACGCCATGGCCCACCAGTCGCCCCAGGACCGATATGATATTGTTCGGTTTCTCATCGCCCAGGGTGCGGAATTGACGGGCACGAACGGAGAAAACGAGACCCTGTTTCACATCCTGTTCTCGCGCCCGAAGCACAACATGGCGCAGACGGTGGAGCTGACGGGGATACTAATGGACGCCGGAGCAGATATAAACCAGCCGGATGCGAAAGGCCGGGTGGCGCTCCAGCATCTTATCAGCCATCCCAAGCTGACAGACCGGGACATGGCCCCGCTGTATGACCTGCTTTTCACCCGGTGCCGCCCGGACCTATCCATAAAAAATGCCTGGGGCTATACCCCCGTAGAGCTGGTCCAAAAGCTCCCCTACCGGGCGGAGCTGCTGCGGAGAATGACGGAGTGAGCTGGCGAGGAGAAAAACGCTTATGGACGAAGCAATGCAGCGCTATTTCGAGGAGAAAAATGTGGCCCGGCGCAGTGCCCTGCTCCGGGAGCTGGTATTCGCCTGCCCGCCCGAGGGCAAGGAGTTTTTTCGCCGGGCTTTTCAAAAAGAGCGGTATCTGGACCTGAAGCTCACCGCCGTCCGGGGCTACGCCTTTTACGCCTCCGAGGACGAAGTGGTGCCCCTGATGGAGAAGCTGCTGGCCCTGCTGCAGAAAAAGCCGGAGCGCACGCCCTACGACTACCAGGAGTATGAGGTCATGCGCTCTCAATACCTGATGCCCTACCTGCTGGAAAAATACAACTACCCCTGCTTCCGGGCGTTTAACGCGCAGTTGGAAGCACAATACGCCGCCTTGCCGGAGGTATTCAGGCATATATTTACCTGCGATGAGCGGGGCAATATTCAGCAGCTCCGAGGCAAAAAGGAAGTCCAGGCCGCCCTGGCAAAGTTTTTCGCAGGGGAAGATTGACCCGCCGCCCTACGAAGCGTAAAACGAGAGCTGGTGCAACCGGTCCGATGTGGGCATCGGCCCCTACGAAGGCGTTATGTTTCACCGAGGGAGCGGGCGACCGCAAGGGTCGCCCGCCGGACTTGTATCGCATTTCCTGCGATGTGTCATTGCAAAACCAGCGCGCACGCTGGTCTCGCAATCCGCCTCTCCCCTCCCTAAAATTTTTTAAAAAATTTCGATTCTCCTCTTGACAAGGGTCAAAAATGCGATTATAATGCGCTTAATTTCAAACGACAAACCTGTGAGGAAGAAGAGTAGCACAGCACAGGGCATCCTAAGAGAGCTTCGGGCGGTGAGATCGGAGCGGTGCGCGGCGGTGTGAATGGCCTTCCGAGGGCGGCTTGAACAGGAGCATTCCTAAGTAGGGTCCGACGGGAACCCTCCCGTTATCCGTGGGGTACGCATGATGGTGCGTAAAAGCGAGCGGGCATCGCAAGATGTCAATTTGGGTGGTATCGCAGAAGCAAAGGCTTTTGTCCCATGTGGGGCAAGGGTCTTTTTTGTTTTTAAAATCCAGGCCGCCGGCAACGGTCCCTCCATCCGCCACCCAAAAAACTATATAAAATTTTGGAGGAAGCAAAAATGAAAAAGAACATTCTGAAGCGTGCGCTGACCCTGGCCCTGGCCGCCCTGCTGGCTCTGTCCCTCTTCGCCTGCGGCAAAAAAAACAATGACAATTCCACCAGCACCTCCGGCGCCACATCCTATAAGGTTGGCATCTGCAACTATGTGGATGACGCATCCCTGAATCAGATCGTTTCCAATATCGAGTCCCAGCTCAAGGCCATCGGCCAGGAGAAGGGCGTCACCTTTGAGATCAGCTATGATAACTGCAACGCCGATTCCGCCGTGCTGAACCAGATCATCGCCAACTTCATCGCCGACAAGGTAGACCTGATGATCGGCGTAGCCACCCCCGTGGCCGTTGCCATGCAGGCCGCCACCGAAGGCACCGACATCCCCGTGGTCTTTGCCGCCGTGTCCGACCCTGTAAGTGCGGGCCTGGTGGAGAGCCTGGAGGCTCCCGGCGCCAACATCACCGGCACCTCCGACTATCTGGACACCGATGCCATCCTGGACCTGATCTTCGCCGCCAACCCCGATACCAAGAACATCGCCCTGCTGTATGACCAGGGCCAGGACTCCTCCACCACCCCCATCAAGAACGCCAAGGCGTACCTGGATAAGAAGGGCGTGTCCTACAAGGAGTATAACGGCACCACCACCGACGAGATCAGCCTGGCCGTCAGCAGCATCGTGGCCGACAAGGCCGACGCCGTGTTCACCCCCACCGACAACACCGTGATGACCGCAGAGTTGGCCATTTACGAGACCCTGGCCAAGGCCGGCATCCCCCACTACACCGGCGCTGACTCCTTCGCCCTGAACGGTGCGTTCCTGGGCTACGGCGTGGACTATGCCAACCTGGGCGTGGAAACCGCCAACATGGTCTCCGGCATTCTCCTGGACGGCAACAAGCCCGCCACCACCGCCGTGCTGACCTTCGACAATGGCACCGCCACCATCAACACCGACATCTGCAAGGAGCTGGGCCTGAACTATGACGACCTGGCCAAGACCTTCGCCCCCCTGTGCACCAAGGTCCAATCCATCGTCACCGCCGAGAGCTTCGACGACGTGAAGTAAGCTGGCGAAAAAACCTGCGGAATTTTTCCCAAAAAAGATTGCGGCCTGCCGCCCGTGGGCGGCAGGCCGCCGCAAAGCGCCGCTGCGGCGGCGTGAGGGCATATTCCACCCTGCCGATAGCCGCAGAATCCCTTGCATTCCTTTCGTAGGGGCCGGCGTCCCCGACGGCCCGTCCCGCCGCACCTCTTGTTATACATCCGTAGGGCGGGATGCCCTCACCCCGCCGCCCGATAACGATCGCACCTCTTGTTATATTCCGCAGGGGCCGATGGTCCTGTTGCGGTGCCCAAAATTTCCGCGCTGCCTTACGGCGGACGCCCCCAATTTTGACCGCGGCCACTCGCTCATCTCGCTTCTTCTGCCACTGGCAGCACTCGATTCGCTCCCCACATCGGCCCGCCCACCGCATTTCTTGCAATGTGTCATTGCGAAGCCGGTGCGCACACCGGCTGTGGCAATCCGCATCTCCCGTCCCCCCGCCCTGTAAGTCCCCATCATTCTTCATCAAAGGAGAACCCCCATGAATATTTTATCTCTGGTCCAAACCGCCCTGGAGCTGGGCCTCATCTGCTCGCTGACGGTGCTGGCACTGTTTTTGAGCTACTCCATGCTCAATGTGTGCGACCTGTCCACCGACGGCTGCTTCACCCTGGGCGCCGCCGTGGGCGCTACGGTGGCCATTGCCGGGCATCCCTACCTGGCCATCCTGGCCGCCATGGCCGCCGGGGTCCTCTCCGGCTTCATCACCGCCCTGCTGCAGACGAAAATGGGCATTGACAGCCTCCTGGCAGGCATCATTGTCAACACCGGGCTCTACTCCATCAATATCGCCGTCATGGGCGGCTCCTCCCTGCTGAACATGAACAAAACCGACACCGTCTTCACCAAGGCCAAGGCCCTGCTGGCGGACACCTTCCTTTCTGAGCAGTATAAGCTGTTCGTGGCAGTCATCGCCGTCATCGCCGTGGTGGCGTTTCTGGCCCTGTTCCTGCGCACCCGCCTGGGCCTGGCCATCCGCGCCACCGGCGACAATCCCGACATGGTCCGCTCCTCCTCCATCAACCCCACCTTCACCACCATCGTGGGCCTGTGCATAGCCAATGCCTTCACGGGCCTGTCCGGCTGCCTGCTGGCCCAGAGCCAAAAATCCGTCAGCATCGACATCGGCACCGGCATGGTGACCATCGCCCTGGCCTCCCTGCTCATGGGCCAGGTGCTGCTGGGCAAGGGCAGCATCCTCAAGCGGGCCATCGGCATGGTGGTGGGCGCCTTCGCCTTCCGCCTGGTGTATACCATCGCCCTGCGGCTGGATATGCCCGCCTTCATGCTGAAGCTGGTGTCCTCGGTGATCGTGGTGCTGGCTATCGCCACCCCCTATTTCAAAAAGCAACTGCCCATGCTGCGCCGCCGTATGGCCGCGCGAAAGGAGGCCCGGTGACATGCTGAAAATCGAGAAAATTTCCAAGACCTTCAACCCTGGCACCATCAATGAAAAGTCAGCCCTGCAGGGCCTGAGCCTGCACCTGCTCCCCGGGGACTTCGTCACCATCATCGGCTCCAACGGCGCAGGCAAATCCACCCTGTTCAATGCCATCTGCGGCAGCTTTTTCACCGACAGCGGCAGCATTTACCTGGACGGCAGGAACATCACCTTCCAGCCGGAGTATCAGCGCTCCCGGCAGATCGGCCGCCTGTTCCAGGACCCCATGCGCGGCAGCGCGCCCCACATGACCATTGAGGAAAACCTCTCTCTGGCGGCGGCCTCCGGCGGCTGGCTCAGCCATGTGACCCGGGCGGAAAAAGCCGCCTTCCGGGAAAAGCTGGCTCAGCTGGACATGGGCCTGGAGGACCGGATGAAGCAGCCCGTGGGCCTGCTTTCCGGCGGCCAGCGCCAGGCGCTGACGCTGGTGATGGCCACCTTCAGGCCGCCGAAGCTCCTGCTGCTCGATGAGCATACCGCTGCTCTGGACCCCGCCACGGCAGAAAAGGTGCTGGAAATCACCCGTCAGACCGTCTCGGAGAACCGTATCACCACCCTCATGGTCACCCACAATATGCATCAGGCCCTGGAGCTTGGCAACCGCACATTGATGATGGACAGGGGCCATATCATTCTGGATGTTGCCGGAGCGGAACGGGCGGGCATGACCGTGGAGGACCTGCTGGCTAAGTTCAAAAGCGGTGCCGGCAAGGCCCTGGACAATGACCGTATTCTCTTGTCGGAACAAACAAACTCGAATAGAAAAGGTGCATCGAATGCCACGGACTGATAACGAAGCAGGGAACAAAACAGTCTGTCCGGCGCGGCAAGGGCAAATAACATCACCGGGAGAAGCAAAAAGCTCTTATGATATGAGGAGCTGGAGCGGCAGCTTTTCGGATTTACGAAATAACGGCAAGCCTTTGCCGGCCGGTGCCGGCGTTTATGCAGCAACGCTGGAATCCTGTCAGAATTTGTAAAAAATGGAAAAAAATCAGACATGTTTCCGGCCGAGATTTAGAACAACACGGCACCTCTGTATGTGTATTTTTAATTGCATATAGCGGATGTTTGTGATAATATATATAGAACGCCATTGGTGTGGAAGCGGCCGCATGCCCGGCTTGTGGACACACCAAAATAAAGAAAGAAGGCAGGTTTATGAAAAGCACACACTTAAGAAAACGCATTGTGGCTGCATTGCTGGCCGTGGTGTTAGCTGTTAGTTTGGCTGCGCCATCTCTGGCAATTGAGGAAACAGGCGTCTCGAAATCAGGCAGCAACGGGCTGACTTGGGAGGAAATAGACAGCAGCTCTGTTCAGGTAGAGTCCCCCATTCAGGCGAATACCGGCGTAGTGGAAAAGACGGTAGAACACGAAGACACCGATATGGTTCGTGTCTCCATTATTCTCAAGGACGCCTCTACCCTGGAAAAGGGCTTTACCTCTGATGAGATTGCAGCTGCTGATCGCAGCGCCATGCAATATCGGCGGAAGCTGGAGAAGCAGCAGGACAGCATGGCTGCCGCCATCTCCAAGCAGGCACTGAATGGTGCAAAGCTGGATGTTGTTTGGAATATGACATTGGCAGCCAATATGATTTCTGCAAATGTCCAATATGGGCAGATCGAGAAAATCAAGGAAGTTGCCGGTGTGCAGGAGGTCATTCTTGAGAACCGGTATGAGCCCTGCGTGGTGAAGCAGGAGGAGACGGCGGATCCCAATATGGCTACCTCCGATAAGATGATCGGCTCCAGCGCTGCGTGGGCGGCAGGCTATACCGGCGCAGGAAGCCGGATCGCAATTATCGACACGGGCGCCGATGTGGATCATCCCTCTCTGGATCCGGATGCGCTGAAATATGCCTTGCAGGGGAGTAATGCGACGATCATGACGGAGGCTGACTTGACCGATGAGGTGCTGAATCAGCTAAATGCATATACTCGCAAGGCCGGACTGACCGCAGCAGATTTTTATGTCAACGAGAAAATCCCGTTCGGCTTTAACTATGTGGATGCGGACACGGATATCACGCATGATAATGATACGC
>CAVKFX010000006.1:0-19426 GCA_963655625.1 uncultured Eubacteriales bacterium
CGGACGGAGACCAGCAGGGGATTCTCGTGATCGCCGAACTTCTTGCCGGTGATCTGCTCCATCTTCTCGATGTACTCCATGATCTCAGCCATGATCTCGGCATTGATCTGGCGGCCATCCTCGTAGTACTGGGTGCAGGCCTCGGTGGTGATGGTGAAGCCCTGGGGAACAGGCAGACCGATGTTGGTCATCTCGGCCAGGTTGGCGCCCTTGCCGCCCAGCAGCTCACGCATAGACGCGTTGCCCTCGGTGAACAGATAGCAGAATTTTTTACTCATAATACCCTCCAAAATACCTCTATATTTGGTAACAATTTATTATAACCATAATAAAAAATAAAAGCAACACAAATCCGGTGTTTTTTTAATTTTTTTATCCTTTTACCTATTTCCTGATGGGATTTCCCGGAGAAATGATGCATATCACAAAAAAAGCGCCGGAAGATGTTGAGAATGTGCGGCGCTCGTGTTATAATATTTAATGTATTTGGTTTTTTAGCAAGGAGGTGCCGCTGATGGATCCCACCCTGGAGCAGAGCATCCGCCGGGCCGGCCGCAGCGGCAAGCTGCCCCACAGCGTGATCTTTTCCGGCAGCGGCGATCTGACGGCGGCTGCGCGATTCTATGCCGCGGCCCTCGAATGTACACAGCAGGACAGGCCCTGCCTGCGCTGCCCCGCCTGCAGCAAGGTCCTGCGCGGCATCCATCCGGATGTCATCACCGCCGGAAACGATGACGGCAAGGACCTGTCTGTAGAGGCTCTGCGAGCCCTGCGCAGTGATGCGTTCATCCAGCCCAACGAGGGCGCATGCAAGGTGTTTCTGTTTCCGGATTGCCGCCGCCTGACGGTGCAGGACCAGAACGTACTGCTGAAGCTGGTGGAGGAGGGGCCCGGCTATGCGGCATTCCTGTTCTGCGCAGAAAATCCCGGGGTGCTGCTGCCCACGGTGCGCTCGCGGTGCGTGGAGCTCGCAGTGCGCCCTATGGGAGAGGAGAATATCCAGCTGCTGCCCCAGGCCCGGACATTGCTGGAGGCTATGGCCGGGGGAGAGTGCCAGGACATGATACGCGCGCTGGTAGGCCTTGAAACCGGGAAAATCACACGGGCGACTCTGCAGCAGGTGCTGCTGCAGACCCGCGCGGGCGCGCAGCAGGCCCTGCGCCTGCGCTATGGCGTGCCGGCAGAGGAGCCCTATGCCGCGGCGGCCGGACCCCTGAGCCGCCGTTTGGGGGAAAAGCAGCTGATTCGGCTGTGCGAGATGCTGGGCAGATTTGCCCAAGAATGTGAATGGAATGTGGCGGTGGGCCAGGTTTTGGGCGCCATCGCTGCGGAATGGGAGGAGACCCTATGACAGAAGTCATCAGCGTCCGCTTTCGCAGCGGATGCAAAACCTATTACTTTAGTCCCGGACAACTGCACATTGAGGCAGGCCAGGACGTGATCGTGGAAACGGCCCAGGGTGCAGAATATGTGACGTGTACGGAGGGCAACCACCCGGTGGAGGATCACCAGGTGGTGGAGCCCCTGCGCCGAGTGCTGCGCTTGGCCACGGAAAACGACCGACGCAGCCTGCAGCTGGCCCGGGAAAGAGAGAAGGATGCCTTTGCCGTGTGCCAGAAGAAAATCGCCCAGCACGGGCTGGAGATGAAGCTGGTGCGGGTGGAATGCTCCTTTGACAGCAACAAGATCCTGTTTTTCTTCACCGCCGATGGTCGGGTGGATTTCCGGGAGCTGGTGAAGGATCTGGCTGCCGCCTTCCACGCTCGCATTGAGCTGCGGCAGATCGGTGTGCGGGACGAGGCGAAAATGCTGGGTGGCCTGGGCATCTGCGGCAGGCCCTTCTGCTGCAATCAGTTCATGGACGACTTTATCCCCGTATCCATCAAAATGGCCAAGACCCAGAACCTGTCCCTGAACCCCGCAAAGATCTCCGGCACCTGCGGGCGGCTCATGTGCTGCCTGAAATATGAGCAGGACGCCTATGAGGACGCCGTGCGGCGGATGCCCAAAAACGAATCCTTCGTGCAGACGCCGGACGGGCCCGGCAACGTCAGCGCGGTGAATCTGCTGAAGGAGCAGGTCACCGTGCGGCTGGACAGCCAGCCCGACGCCCCCCGTTGCTACCACAACTGCGAGGTGTGCGTGCTGCGCAACGGCAAGGGCAGCCGGGACGGCATCCAGGTGCCCCAGGAGCGGCCTGCCCGCCTGGTGGCGGAGGAGGAACCGGAGGAATTTCCTGCGGTGGTATCCGACTTCCGCTTTACCCCGCCGGAGCCGGTAAGCGCCGCACCCGGCGGAAAGAGAGAAGACGGACAGTCCCGCAGCCGCCGACGCAGAGGCGGACGCGGACGCGGCGGCGAGGAGCGCAGCGCCGAAAAGAAGTCGGCGGAGCAGGCGGAAAAGCAGAGCCGGATCGAAAAATCCCGGCCTCCCCGCCGCAGAGGCGGCAAAAAGCCCGAGGGCACCGGAGCGGCTCCCGCGGCCCAACAGCCTAAGCCCCAGCAGCCGAAAGTCCAACAGCCCAAGCCCCAGTCCGGCACCGGGGATCCGGCGGCTGCCAAAAAGAGCCGCCACCGGGGCGGGCGGCGCCACAGCAGACGCGGCGGAGCAGGCGGCAGCGGCAAGGCGGAGGCATGACACATGGGAAAGTTCGACGGTGTACTGCTTCTCAGCGATTTTGATAACACCCTGGTCTACACCGAAGACGCGCTGTTAAGCGGCGGCGATCTGCCGCCGCTTAACAGCGCAAACCGGGAGGCCATCCACTATTTCATGGCCGAGGGCGGCATCTTCTCCGTGGCCACAGGCCGGGCCCTGCCCAGCTTTGCCCCCATTGCCCCCACACTGCCCATGAACGGGCCGACCATCCTTTTCAACGGAGCCGCCCTTTATGACTTTGCCCGGGAGGAGTACCTGGAAACAGCGTTCCTGCCGGCGGATATACGGGAAAAGCTGATCCCCGTGGAGGAGGCCTTTCCCGGCCTGGTCTGCGAGATCTATCACGACGGCAGCACCATCCACACCCTGCATCCCAGCGAACTGACGCGCAATCACCTGCGCCTGACAGGCTCCCGGGCTGTGGAGGTGCGCTCCATCGGGGAGGTTCCTCCACCCATCAGCAAGGTTCTGTTTGAGGAGACCGGCCAGCGGGGCGACGCCCTGGAGCAATTCGTGCGCAGCCGGAGCTGGGCGGGGGAGTTTGAGATCGTTCGGTCCGGGAAATTCTTTCTGGAAATCACCGCCAAGGGTGCCACCAAGGGTGGCATGGCCAAAAAGCTGGCGACGCTGCTGCACATCCGCCCGGAGGACGTCTGCTGCGTGGGTGACCAGGCCAACGACCTGTCCATGCTGCGGCTTGCCGGCCATGCCTTTGCCCCGGCCAATGCCATTGAGGCCGTGCGCCGGGCGCCGGGGGTAGAGCTGCTGCCGGATTGCCGGGAGAATGCCCTGGCGGCGCTGATAGGCCGGCTGGACGGTCTTTATGCCTGACTCGGCAGAAAAACGCGGCGGAAATGCACCTTTTTCATCAAAAAAACAATTTACATCCACCTAAAGCATGGTGTATAATATAAGCATTATGATTGAAACGGTTCTGCGTTTTATCTTATAATTTTGAAGCCTCAGGAGGAAATCACTATGTCTAATTACATTCTTGTTATCAACCCCGGCTCCACCTCTACCAAGATCGGCGTGTTTGAAAATAGCACCCTGCTCTTTGACAAGACCCTGCGTCATCCCGCCGAGGAGATCGCAAAATTTGCCACCATTCCCGACCAGAAAAGCTGGCGCAAGGATTTGGTGGAGCAGGCCCTGGCCGAGAACAACTTTGACATGAAGAAGCTCACGGCCATCTGCGCCCGGGGCGGCCTGGTCAAGCCCATTCGTGGCGGCACCTATGCCACCTCCGATGCCCTGCTGGCCGACTGCGTAGCAGGCGTCCAGGGTCAGCACGCCTGCAACCTGGGCGGTCTCATCGCCCGGGAGATCGGCGACGAGCTGGGCATCCCCTCCTTCATTGCCGACCCTCCCGTTGTGGACGAGATGCAGGCCATCGCCCGCTATTCCGGCCATCCCCTGATCCAGCGTGTCAGCAAGTTCCACGCCCTGAATCAGAAGGCCGTGGCCAAGCGCTACGCCAAAGAGGTGGGCAAGAAATACGAGGAGCTGAATCTCATCGTCTGCCATATGGGCGGCGGCGTGTCTGTGGGCGCCCATGTGAAGGGCAGCGTGGTGGACACCGAGAACGCTTTGGACGGCGAGGGTCCCTTCTCCCCCGAGCGCTCCGGCAGCCTCCCCACCGACGCCGTGATGAAGCTGTGCTTCTCCGGTGAGTATACCGAGGCTGAGCTGCGGAAGATGTTCGTGGGCCGCGGCGGTCTGGTGGCCTATGCCGGCAGCACCGATATGCGCGACCTGCTGAAGATGGCCGAGACCGATGCCAAGGTGGCCGAGGTCATCGACGCCTTCCACTATCAGATCGGCAAGGAGATCGGCGCTATGGCCGCCGCTATGCACGGCCAGGTGGATCAGATCATTCTCACCGGCGGCATCGCCTACGGCAAGGAGACCGTTCACGCCCTGAAGGATATGGTGGAGTGGATTGCCCCCGTCACCGTCTATCCCGGTGAGGACGAGCTGCTGGCCCTGGCCCAGGCTGCCCTCCGGGTCCTCAACGGCGAGGAGCAGGCAAAGGAATATTGATCCCTTTCCGCTGCACACATACCCCCCCCCCAAAAAAAATACAGAGTCCCGATTCCCGGAGAGCCTTCTCCGGGAATCGGGACCTTTTTTCGTCTTTATGGCTTTGTTTGCTTTATAAGGCGAAAATTTTTACTTTTTCATTACGAAGGCCTTGCCGTCCACGGCACGCATGGTGGCCAGGACGCCGTTGAGGTGGTCATACTCGTGCTGGATCAGCTCAGAGAGATAATCCTCACAGGCAAGCTCCTGCACCTGCCAGTTTTCATCCCGGTAGCGGACGATGCAGCGCTTGTTCCGCCGCACCTTCACCAGCAGGCCGGGGAAGCACAGGCAATCGTCCATAAGCTCCATGGTCTCGCTGCCCACCAGCTCCAATGTGGGGTTCACGATGACCCGGCGCACGCCGTCCAGATCCAGGCAGATCAGCCGCTTTTTAATGCCGATCTGCGGGGCCGAGATGCCGTGGCCGAAGCCGGCGTCCTGCAGGCACTCAAACATATCCTCAATATCCGGGCGCAGCTGCTCCAGCTCCTCCCGGGTGACGGCGGTGCTGACCTCGTACAGGGCCGGATCGCCCAACAGCAATACTTCGCGTTTCATTTCCGTTCTCCTCTCACTTCGCAAGGTGCTTTGCAGACATTATACTACCGTTTTCGCCCGCTGTCCAGTTTCCCCGGCGGAACAGAGGCTCTTTTTATGCAAAAAGATACAATGTGCCGTTCCGCAGATCCGAGTTCTGCACATCCGCCGTGAGGGAGACAACATCCGCGATGATCTCCACATCATAGGTATAGCTCCCGCTGACATAATAGCCGAAGCTGTACCCCTCCTCCAGGCTGGCCGTCATGTTGACCAATCGGCTGCCATCGATTTGCTGGTAGTACAGGTCCGGCAGCTCCTCCGCCGCGCCGCCCGCTATGGTCACCGTATCGGCCAGGGACAGGTCGCAGCTCTCCAGGGGTGCGTTCAGGGTCTTTGCATCCATTTCATAGAGGTCAAAATAGTACGAGGTGGTGGCGTACTCCGCCGATTCGAAGATCACGCAGTCCGGCTGGAAGATGTTGAAGTAATAATCCAGGTCCAGGACGTTGAGATAGTTGTGTACGGAGCAGTTCTGGCCAAAGGCAAAATTGAACAGCCCGATGTTGCGGTTAAAATAGGAGCCGTGGAAGAACAGCACCGTGGGAAGCGCTGCATCCTCCCGGTCCGTCTGGGTCACGGAAAAGGTGTGGTACCGGGAAAGGCGGATGTCGCTGAACGCATCCGTCAGGTCGGTCAGCTGGTCCTCATTCACATAGCGGAAGGAGGGCACCTCCTCGGAGATGGCAAACTGCGAAACAGGCAGGGTAGTCTGCTCCACCTGCTCTATGTCATAATCCGACAGCTGCAGCAGCTGCACCGACGGGAAATACCTGCGCACCTCCTCTAAGATGTGGTTCATCCCGTAGAACTCCCCCAGGTCGTTCCAGTGGCCGGCGTCGTACTTCTTGTTGAAGATCTGCTCATGGGTGGCCACCTCCGTCAGGTAGGCGGCGTTATCCACATAGTTTATGCCGCAGCGGTCCAGGTTTTCATAGAGACAGGCCAGGAATTGGTTGTCATAAATATAGCCCTTCGGCAGGTACTGGGAATACACCGTGGATTTGGAGGGCGTCACGCAATAGAGGAACGGCACGCCCCGCTCCTGACAGTAGGTCTGCATGCGGCCCAGATACTCGCAGAAGGCGGCGATGAACTCCTCATCCACCGTGTTGTCCTCCTCCAGCTTCAGGAACACATAGCCGTCCTGGCCGTAGCAATAGGTGGGATGCTCCATTTCGTGGAACAGGCGGTCATTGAGGACCTGGTAGGCATTCAGAGCCTCATCCCGCAGGCCGATGCGGTCGTTGATGTAATCCGTCAGATCCTCCAGGGTGATGCCCTGGTCGGCGTCCAGCTCCGTCAGAACCTTGTTGTCGATCTCCGAGACGGAATCCTTCTCAAAATTGAAGCACATTAGGGGGATGGCCAGGCAGGCGGCAAACAGGACGAGGAAAAGCACATTTACTTTTTTCATGCGGTTTCCTCCTTAATACTGGAAATACAGGAACGGCGTATAGCCATTGGAGAGGATGGCCGTGTAGCTCAGGGCAAACAGCGCCAGCAGCAGCACATATTTGACCCCCACCCACAGGGGATGCGCCATGGCCCGGCCATACAGGGCCCGGACCTTTTCCCGGCTGCACAGGAAGATACCCAGGACCGAAACGAGCAGCAGCGTCACGGTCTTTGCCGTGAGGAAATACCGCCAGGTGAAGGTCAGCTCCCCGATGTTCAGGCCCAGCATGGTTTTCAGATACAGCAGGAAGCTGTTTACGTTGGGCAGGCGGAAGCACAGCCATCCGATAAACACCACCAGGGTGGTATACACCCAGCCCACGGCGGGGAACCAGCGGCGGCGCTGCAGGCGCTTAAACCGGGGCGTGCGCTCTATGACGCACAGAATGCCATAGGCCAGGCCCCAGCAGATGTAAATTTTCGTATTTCCGTGCCACATGCCTGTAAGCAGGAAAACGATGAGCAGGTTCAGGTACACGCTCCCCCGGCGGCTGCCGCCCAGAGGGATACACACATACTCCCGAAACCAGCTGCCCAGGGAGATGTGCCACCTTTTCCAAAACTCCGTGACGGACTTGCTCAGGTAGGGGAAGTTGAAGTTCTCCTGAAAGCGGAAGCCGAATATTTTCGACAGGCCGATGGCCATATCCGAATAGCCGGAGAAGTCAAAATACAGCTGGAAGCCGTAGACGGCGACGCCCAGCCAGGCCGTGGCCGCATCCATATGTCCCAGCTGGGGCATGGAGCTCAGGAGTGCGCCCAGCTGGTCGGCCAGCAGGACCTTTTTGGCAAGGCCCACAAGAATTCGCTCGCAACCGGCGCACACCTGCGTAAGGGTGAAGGTCCGCTCCTCCAGTGGCCGGCGCATATCCGCATAGCGGACGATGGGGCCCTGGGCGAGCTTGGGGAAAAAGAGCAGGTAAGTGGCCACCAGCAGGAACTCGTGGGCCTCGCTCTTTGTGGGGCGGCAATCCGCCCGGAACAGATCGACCAGGTAGGAGATGCAGTGGAAAATGATGAAGGAGATGCCCAGGGGATACAGGGCCGTGATGGGTTCGGCGCTCCCCAGGGCCGCGGCGATGGCCTGGGGATATTTGAACACCGCCAGCACCAGCACGTCCAGCGCGATGCCCGCATAGGCAAAGGCGCGTCGGGTCACCCGGGCGATGTAGCCCACCAGGTAGTTCCCGAAGATGAGCCCCAGGACCACCAGCAGCGCCTGCCGGCCGGCCATCCGGTAAAACGCCAGGGACATGATGCACAAAAATATGTTCAGCGCGGTGATGCTGCGGCGGAACAGGAGATTCGTCAGGGCATAGCCCGCCACAGAGGCCGGGAACAGGAAAAACAGGAACGTTACGGAGGAAAAATTCAAACACTGCACCTTCTCATGGGTCATCGTGGAAAACGCCGGAGGGGAGTTTCCGACCATATATTTTTATTTTTTGTGCCCGCGGGTGCGCGGCGGAGGGCAAAAAGATCAATCGCTGTCCAGCTTCAGCACGGCCATGAAGGCTTCTGTGGGCACCTGGACGGTTCCCAAATTCCGCATCTTCTTTTTTCCTTCCTTTTGCTTCTCCAGCAGCTTCTTCTTGCGGGTGATGTCGCCGCCGTAACACTTGGCCAGGACATCCTTACGCATGGCCTTTACCGTCTCCCGGGCGATGATGCGCCCGCCGATGGCCGCCTGGATGGGCACCTCAAAGAGCTGGCGGGGGATATTGTCCTTCAGCTTTTCGCACAGGCGGCGTGCCCGGGGATAGGCCTTATCCTTATGGGCGATGAAGCTGAGAGCGTCCACGCCGTCGCCGTTTAAGAGCAGGTCCACCTTCACCAGGTCGCTGGGCCGGTAGCCGGAGAGCTCATAGTCCAGGCTGGCGTAGCCCTTGGTATTGGCCTTGAGGGTATCGAAGAAGTCGTAAATGATCTCGTTCAGGGGCATCTGATAGTGCAGCTCCACCAGGTGGGTGTCCAGATACTGCATATCCTTGAACTCACCCCGGCGGTCCTGGCACATGGGCATGATATTGCCCACGTACTCATTGGGGGCGATGATGGAGACTTTCACATAGGGCTCCTCGGCATGCTCGATAACAGCGGGGTCGGGATAATTGTGGGGGTTATCCACCTTTACCAGGGTGCCGTCGGTCTTATACACATGGTAAATAACGGAGGGGAGGGTGGTGACCAGGTCCAGGTTGAACTCCCGCTCCAGCCGCTCCTGGATGATCTCCATGTGGAGCATCCCCAAAAAGCCGCAGCGGAAGCCGAAGCCCAGGGCCACGGAGCTTTCCGGCTCGAAGGTCAGGGAGGCGTCGTTGAGCTGGAGCTTTTCCAGGGCGTCCCGCAGGTCCGGGTATTTGCTGCCGTCCTCGGTGTAGATGCCGCAGTAGACCATGGACTGGGCGGGCCGGTAGCCGGGGAGAGGCTCGGCGGCGGGGTTGGCGGCATCGGTGACGGTGTCGCCCACCTGGGTGTCCTTGACGGTCTTGATGGAGGCGGTGAAGTAGCCCACCTCCCCGGCCTGCAATGCGTCTGTGGGCTCGTTGCCCAGGGGCTTTAAGTACCCGCACTCCAGGATGGTATACTCGGCCCCGGTGGCCATGAGGCGGATGGTCTGGCCCTTGCGCAAGGTACCCTGGCGGATGCGGAAATACACCACCACGCCCACGTAGGGGTCATACTGGCTGTCAAACACCAGGGCCTGGAGGGGGGCGTTGGGGTCGCCGCTGGGGGCGGGGACGTTTGCCACGATGTCCTCCAGGACAGCATCGATATTCACGCCGTTTTTGGCGGAAATCTCCGGGGCATCCAGGGCCGGCAGGCCAATGATATCCTCCACCTCCTGCTTGGCCTTCAGGGGGTCGGCGGCAGGGAGGTCGATCTTGTTGAACACCGGGAGGATCTCCAGGTCGTGGTCCAGGGCCAGGTAGGTATTGGCCAGGGTCTGGGCCTCTACGCCCTGGGTGGCATCCACCACCAGTACCGCGCCCTCGCAGGCGGCCAGGGAGCGGGAGACCTCATAGTTGAAGTCCACGTGGCCCGGGGTATCGATGAGGTTCAGGGCGTAGGTCTCGCCGTTTTTCGCCTTATAATAAAGGTGGACGGCCCGGGATTTGATGGTGATGCCCCGCTCGCGCTCCAGGTCCATATTGTCCAGGAGCTGGTTCTCCATCTCCCGCTCGGGCACGGCGTCGCACAGCTCCAGCAGGCGGTCCGCCAGGGTGGATTTGCCGTGGTCAATGTGGGCAATGATGGAAAAGTTGCGGATGTGGGATTGATCGTACATATACTTTGACCTCCGATGATGGGGATTTGTTTTTGGTATTACGGATTGCTACAGCCAGTGTGCGCACTGGCTTCGCAATGACACATTACAAGAAATACGGTGGTTATCGGATGGCAGGGTGACCACACCCCGCCGCTTTGGTGCGGCACAGGCCGGTCGGGCGGACGGGGCCGTCCGATCCTGCAAATTCACAATGACACCTTATATTATGTTTCCGGCAGCTTCTTACAGCGCTCGTCGGTGTTATGCACCACCTGGGCCACGCTCTGTCCCAGGCCCGGATAGGCGGTGAGGGACTCCGCCGTCATGGCGGGACACTGGCTGTCCGCCCCGCGGAGGGCCAGCTGATAGCGCATGCGGCTGGCGACCATATCCGCCTCCACCGCGCCGGCATCAAAGGCGTCGGCTGCCACGCCGAACAGCTCCTCGTTGCCCCCGCCTCGGCGGTACAGGTGCCGCAGCAGCAGGTAAAGCCCCCCGCTGAGATAGTCGCCTGCGGCGGTGATGGCGCTGCGGTTGCCCGTTTTTCCCAGCAGATCAAAGAGCAGGTTGGTGGTGTTTACCACCAGCTTCTTCTGCAGGGTGGCCATGATACTGCCCCGAAGGTTGCCCTTTTCGTCCGTGGAATCATACAGGTCGTCCGCCACGATAATGGCGCCGTCCCGGCTCAAGGTGCGGCCCAGCAGATAGTCCGCCGACACACGGTAATAGTCACATGCCTTCACCACAAACGCAAGGCCCGGCTCGCGGATGCCGTTTTCATAGTGGCTCAGCAGCGCCTGGGATATGCCCAGCTGCGAGGCCGCCTTGCGCTGGGATATGCCCCGCTCCTGCCGCAGCAGACTCAAGGTCCGGGAAAAATCAGTTGCCATCGGGTGTCCCTTCCTCTCCTTTTCTTATACAGGAAGTAAATTATACAGCATTTTATACGAATTGTAAACGGGAAATTTTTACTTTCTCCGCAAAAAAGGCGGATCTTCCGGGCTTTTTGCCTTGACGCGAGGCATAAAATGCGGTATAGTTGTTTTGTAACTATTTTGTAACCTTTAGGATGGGTTTTTATATGGACGATCTGAAACGGCTCTTAGACGGGCCGAAAAAAATATTGTGGTATCTGGGCGAGCACCCGGACCTGCTGCAGCGCTACACGGACCTGCAGGGTCTGGCCCGCCGAACGGTGCAGCTGCTGCGGCGGAAATGGGAACAGCTGCGGCAGGCCCTGCGCTTTATGGTGCGGGAGCGGAGAGCCCGGCGCTTTCCGGAGTCGGACCACAAGCTGGCCCAGGCCATACTCTTCATTTGGGGCAATATCCCCCGGTTTGCCAGCCGCTTCCGGGAGCGGCTGTACCGTATTCGCCGCTTCCGCATCCGGACCGGAAACCGCTGGCAGGTGCTGTTTGAGCGGATCAAGCTGCATCCGGCCTGGTTTTTGGGCTCGGCTGTGGCCGTGGCTGCCATCGCCGTGACCCTGAGTCTGTACACCATCGGCGTAACGGTAAGCTATGACGGCATGAACCTGGGCACCGTGGCCTCCGGCCGGGTCGTGCGCCAGGCGGCAGCGGATATTGAGGACATCACCTGCCGGACCCTGGGCTACGACAGCTACACCGTGGACACCTCCCTGCTGACCCGCAAGACCCGCATCGTGCCCCGCAGCACCGTGCAGACCAAGCAGGAGTTTGAGGCAAAGCTCTCCCGCCAGCTGGGAGAGGTAGCCTACGGCTATGTGCTGTATGTGGATGACGAGCCTGTGGCGGCCACGGAGTATGAGGGCGCCATGGAGGAGCTGCTGGAGCAGCTGAAAACCGGCTACATCACCGACCAGACCGTGGAGTGCTACTTTGTGGAGGATGTGGACATCCGCCAGGAATATGTGTCCGCCGACCTGATGATGAACCTGGGCTACATTGCCGAAAAGCTTAACGCCACCAAGGAGGGCGCCGTGACCTACACCGTGCAGAGCGGGGACACGTTCTTTGACATCGCCCTGGAGCATGAGATGAGCGTGGAACGGCTCCTGAGTCTGAACCCCGGCTACCAATCCGACCTGATCCACGCCGGCGATACGCTGACCATCAGCAACGCCGTTCCCTACCTGACAGTGGTGGATGTGGAGCGGCAGAGCTATCTGCAGGATGTGGCCTACAGCGTAGAATACCAGAATGACCCGTCCATCTATGAGGGTGACTATGAGGTGCTGGAGCCCGGCGTATACGGCAAGGAGGACGTTACCGCCAACGTCACCTATATCAACGGCGCCGAGGTGAACCGGGATGTGGTGGCAGCGGTCACCCTGAGCCAGCCCACCCCGGAGCTGCAGGCCCGGGGCACCAAGGAGCGGCCCTCCTGGGCGGCTACGGGCAGCCTGCGCTGGCCCTGCAGCGGCATCATCACCTCCTATTTCGGCTACCGTGACATCGGCGTGGCAGGGGCCTCCTCCAACCACGGCGCATTGGACATTGCCGCCGGGTACGGCACGCCCATCTACGCCGCCGACGGCGGCACCGTCATCGCCTCCGGGTGGGACGGCGGCTACGGCTACCGGATCCGCATCGACCACGGCAACGGCATGGTGACTCTGTACGGCCACTGCAGCAGCCTGCTGGTGGGCTCCGGCGAGCATGTATACAAGGGGCAGCTCATCGCCTACATGGGCTCCACAGGCATCAGCACCGGCAGCCACTGCCACTTCGGCGTGTACGTCAACGGCACCGCCGTGGACCCGCTGAACTATTTGTAAAAATCCGCGCATCGTTTGCATAGAAAAAACGTCCGGGGCCTGAGGGTCCCGGACGCTTTTTGTTGGATGGGGTGCGGTGCAGGAGGATTACGGATTGCCACAACCAGTGACATCGGTCACTGGCCTCGCAATGACACATTACATGGACGTGCGGTGATTGTCGGACGGCGGGGTGTGGTCACCCCGCCCTACGGATGGGCAGAGGGCATTAGGGGGAAAGAAGTGCGGCGGGTTTTGGGACCCGCCGCACTTTTTGTTATTCAAACAGACTGGCCTGGTAGGGCAGGTCGCCCCGCCCGGTCTGCCGGAGCTGGCGGGCATTCTCCTCCGTGAGGGCGTCCACAATGGCCATTTTGCGGATGATGTTCTGCACGGTACTCTCCAGGGCCGTGCCCGACCGATAGTCCGCCGGGAAAATGAAATCCACCCGGCCCTTGCTCAGCAGATCCTCCACGCCCTGGCGGTTCTCCTCCTGATACACGGCGATGGCCTCACCGCCGTAGGAGCGCATCATCTTCATGCAGGGGACGTCGGACAGGCCGTCGCCAATGTAGATCATGTTGGTAAAGGGGATGCGCTTGCTGTCATCGGGCATGGAGGCATTGAGGGTGCGGTCGTCGGACACGTCCAGCACGCCCTTATTGATGCGGTAGACAAACTGGGTCTTATTGGTGAAATTGACATCCAGCTTGGGCCAGGAGGCCAGGCCCTCCTCATTATAGAAGAACTCGCAGGCGTAGATCTCCTTGAACTCATGGCTGATGCCGCTGCCCTCAATGATCTCCCGCAGGCCGGAGGAGATGACGTAGTGCTCCACATCCACACCCAGGCTCCGGCCAAAGGCGTTGATGCGGCCAAACCAATCCTTCACCCCGGGGAACAGCTCTATGCCGTGGCCGCAGCGCACCAGGAAATCACGATCCAGACGAATATTTTGCGCCCGGCACTCCTCGATCATGGTATACATATAGGCCAGCAGGCCGTCCATACGGTTGGTGAAGCCAAAGGTATTGGCCTTTTTCCAGAACTCGGCGGGCTGATAGCCCAGGGCGGGAATAAAGGTATAGTCCTCCATGTCGGTGGTGCAGAGGGTTTTATCAAAGTCGTACAGCAGGGCAATGATGGGTTTTTCCATGGGGGTATCTCCTTTTGGTTGTGATAGGGGGTGCGGCGCGCGCAGCACAGAGGGTATTGCGGATTGCCGCACCAGTGACGCCGGCCACCGGCTCGCAATGACACGGTTTTTACAAGAAGTTCGGTGCAAGTCCAATCGGGCCGTCGGGACGCCGGCCCCTACGGGCAAAAAACAAAAAGTGCCTGCAAACGGGCCGATGTAGGCATCGGCCCCTACGAAAATGCAAGAAACGCCATGCAAGTCCGGGCATGAAGGCGGAATGAGCCACGGAGAGGCTTGCGCTGCGAGCCTCTCCATGGCTTGGTTTCCGGTTTATTTATCGGGCTCGTAGTTGCGGCCGAACTTCAGCTCGTCCAGATCCAGCTTGAACTCGGAGCGAAAATCCGTGTCCGCCGGCAGCGGCTGGGCAGGCTTATCCTCGTCGTAGGCCGCCAGAATGTCCTTTTCCATCGGCTGGACGGTATCCTGGCCGGGGGCCGGCTCCTGGGCGGGAGCTTCCGCCGGAGCAGTCTCCCGGGGCGCTTCCGCCTGGGCGGGCTGCTCCGCGGCCGGGGCGGTCTCTGCCGCCGGCTCCTGGGCAGGGGCTTCCTGAGCAGGAGCCTCCGCCGCGGGCAGCTCGCTATGAGGCAGCTTTTCCAGGTAGTCCACCTGGGTCAGGCACATGGCCAGACTCTTGGCAATGAAATCCTTCATGGCCGTTTCGGCATCATTCAGCTTCTGCCGGGCCGCGTCCGTCTTGCTGGCCAGGTCACGATTCAGCTCGTCGGCGGCGTTTCGCGCGTCGGTCAGGAGCTTCTCGCTCTCCCGGTGGGCGTCCGACAGGGTCTGTTCGCTCTTTTCCCTGGCCTCCTCGGTCATGGAGGCGGCCATCTTCTGGGCGGCCAGCAGCATGGAACGCATGGTGTCCTCGGTGGCGCGGTATTCCTCCACCTTCTCCGCCAGGATCTTCAGCTTGGTCTTCAGGGCCGCGTTTTCCTTATACAGGGCGGTATAATCCTCGGTCAGAGCGTCCAAAAACTCATCCACGGCGGCCAAATCATACCCGCTGGAAAAGGACGAGGATTTGGGGAATGTTTTCTCGGAAACTTCCTGTGGTGTGAACATTGATGAATCCCTCCGTACTGTTGTACTATCTGTCTATCCGGCCCTTACAGGTACAGGCCGCTGCTCTCCAGCTCGTCGATGAGGTCGCCCATGAGGTCCACGGAGTAGGGCGTGATGATATAGGTGTTGGTAGAGACCTTCTTGATCTTGCCGTCCCCGGCGTAAGCCACGCCGGATAAGAAGTCGATGAGGCGGCGGGCGATGTCCTTGCTGGTACCCTCCAGGTTCAGCACCACTGTGCGCTTTTCCCGCAGATGATCGGCGATCTCGGAGGCGTTCTCAAAACGCTCGGGCTTCACCAGCACCACCTTCAGCTGGGTGGTGGCGTGGATGTTTACCACCTTGCTGCGGCGATCGTCGCCACGGCGGTCCTCCTTCCGGTCCTCGAAATAAGAGTCCTTGCCGGGCCGCTGGGTGGGGAACTGCTGCTCCTCCTCGTAATCGTAATCCTCGTCATCGTAGGGGTGAATGATCTTCTTGAATTCGTCCATCAAACTCATGCCTGTATAACCTCCCGCATTTACTTGCTGTAATTTCTGGCGCCGAAAATGGCCGTTCCCACACGGACCATATTGCTGCCGGACTCAATGGCCTCGGCATAATCCCCGCTCATGCCCATGGAAAGATACTTTAATTTATTATCGTATATATTTTGATTTATGTCAACATAAAGTGCCTGCATCTTGGCAAAAAAGGGCACATTTCCGCGGGGCTCCGTCTCCACGGGTGGAATGGTCATGAGGCCCAGCACCCGCACATGGGGGAGGGTCTTGGCGTAGCGGGCCGCATCATGCAGCGCTTCGGGGGCAAAGCCGCTCTTGGCCGCCTCGCCGCCGATGTTCACCTCCAGCAAAATGTCCTGGATGACGGACAGCCTTTCGGCGGTCTTTTCGATCTCGTCCAGCAGGGCTGTGGAGCCCACGGACTGGATCAGCGCCGCTTTCCCCACCACCTGCCTGACCTTGTTGCGCTGGAGATGGCCGATGAAGTGCAGGGGCACGCCGTCATAGGCGTTTTCCGAGAGCTTTTGGGTCATCTCCTGGACCCGGTTTTCCCCCAGGGCGTCGATGCCGGCGGCAATGGCCTCCCGGCAGGCGGCGGCATCATTCATCTTGCTGGCACCCACCAGGGTTATATCCGACCCGGTGCGGCCGGTTTTGGCGGCGGCGGCGTCGATCTCCCGCCGGATGGCGGCAATATTTTCGGAAATGGACATGGAAACTCCTCCTTTATTCAGCCGTGGAAGATCCCCTCCGGGGAACCCGCCGGCAGAAAATTTATTATCCCGGGCGGCAGCGCCGCCCTGCTTTCTCTGTTTATGCCCGGATCAGGTGTCCGGCAGGATCATGCCGTCCGTAAGCGGCCGGGCCGTGGAGATCACCAGATCCCCCTGCCGCAGGGCCCGCTCCCCGGACGCGCCCTCGGCCCGCTCCACCAGGCAGAAGCCGTCGCCCTTATAGATCAGGTCCACGGGCTTTAGGTACACATAGGCGCCGATCTGACAGTAGACGCCCAGCTGCCCCGATTCATCCATGCGCAGGGCGGCGGTGGGGATCCGGATGCCGCTGTACTCCCGGAGGATGATCTCCGCCTGCTGGCGGCGCAGGAGCGTCACCTGGGAGATATAGCGGGTGCAGGCGAACACCACGGCCACCTGGCCGTCCTCTTGGTCGCTGATGGACTGGACATAGGCCGGGGCGTCCTGCTTGAGGCCCTTGCTCATTCGCAGGGTGACCTCCTGGCCCACCGCCAGCCCTTCGGCCTCCGCCGCCGGCAGGGCGGCAGCATAGTACCAGGTGCTGCTGGTGATGATCTTGCCCGCGCTCTTCACGGCGGCAGAGGCGGAGAGGGCGTTCAGCTGCGAAGGGGTGACGCCCTCCAAAAATGCCGGGGTCAGCGTCCCCTCGCAGCCGTCGGTGGAGCCGCTGAAGTAGCCCGCAGCGGCGGTCTGCACCGCCGTCGCGCCGGAGAGCCGGTCCTGGAGCGCGGAAATAGAGGAGCGGGTGCTCTCTATTTCCGCGTCGATCTGATCCAGGGATTCATAGCTGTAGCTGCGCTTTAACACGGCGGTCTTTACCCCGGCCATATCCTCGGCGGCCACGGAGTAATCCCCCCCGACTACGGCGGAGCGGAGCTTCAAAATACTGTCGGACACGTCGCTGTCCACCTTCAGGGCGGCATCGCTGTCCAAAAAGGAGCTGCGGGCAAACTGCAGCTGCTGCAGCTTCAGCTCCGCGTCCTCCAGCTCCTTCACGGTCTCCAGGGCGCTCTTGCTGGCGTAGGACACGGCCACGGTCTGGCCCGCATGGACCTTTTCCCCCTCCTGCACCTGGCGCAGCAGGGTGCCGGAGGTCTCCGGCAGGGCCGTCTCCTGCCGGACCACCCAGCCGGTGGCGGAGATGGAATCCGACACCTGGCTGGTATAGGCCGCAGACACGGACAGGGGCCGGTGGAAATACCGGTACGCCTGCACGCCCAGCAGCACCACCACGGCGGCCAGCACCGCGGCGGACAATATTCTGAAAATGGGGGTAGATCTCATGGCTGCTCCTTATCGACAATCTTGCTGTCAGTCGTCCCCGTCCTCCTCTCGCAGGGAGATGGGGCGCAGGGGTACAATGGTGGAGATGGCGTGCTTATAGATGAACTGCTGGCGGCCGTCGCTGTCCAGCACCAGGGAAAAGCTGTCGAAGCCGGTGATAACGCCCCGCAGCTGGAAGCCGTTCATCAGAAATACCGTGACGGAAACGGCCTGCTTGCGCACCTTGGTGAGAAAAATTTCCTGTAAATTTGCCTTTTGCATATCGTCTGCTCCTTTTTCTATGTATTGGTGCGGACGATAGATTTTTTATGCTTGTCCGCCCGGGTCTATCCTAAGCCCTGGGCGAGGAGATATTCTGTCGCATTTTGGAGGCCCGCCGGGAAATCGGGGGTTTTCTCCCAGAGGATCCAGTGGATGTCCTCCTTCCGGCGCAGCCAGGTGAGCTGGCGCTTGGCGTACTGCCGGGAGCGGAGCTTCACCTCCGCCACGGCGTCCCGGGCCGCGGCATCGCCCCGGTAGACGGGCAAAAATTGCTTATAGCCGATGGCCTGGAGGGCGGTGGCGCTCTCGGGCAGGCCGCTTTTAAGGAGCGCTTCCACCTCTTGCAGGAGGCCCTGGGCCACCATGGCATCCACCCGGCGGTCAATGCGGTCATAGAGGTCCGCCCGATCCCGGAAGGTGAGGCCGATGGTGTAGGCCCGGTACCTGGGGGGTAGGAGGCGGGTACGCTCGTCGTGGGCGGTGATGGTCTCGCCGGTCTCCCGCCAGACCTCCAGGGCCCGGAGGATGCGCTTTTCATCGCTCAGATGCAGGCGGGCGGCGGCTGCGGGGTCAATTTCCTGCAGCTGGCGGTAAAGGGGCTCGATACCCCCCTGGGCCAGCTCCGAGAGGAGGGCCCTTCGCACCTCGCCGCCGCTGTGCCCGGCGGCAAAGGTCCGGCCGGAGAGGATGGAGTCCAGATAAAGGCCCGTGCCGCCCACTAAGACAGGGCGCCTTCCCCGGCAGAGGATATCCTGGATGCAGCGGTCGGCCTGCTGGGTAAACCGGGCCACGGACCAGCTCTCTGCCGGGTCAGCCACAGCCACCATGTGGTGGGGGATGCCCTCTGTTTCCTCCGCCGTGGGAGCGGCGGTGCCGATGGTCATGCCCCGGTAGATCTGCATGGAGTCCACGGACACCACCTCGCCGCCGAAGCGCTTTGCCAGGGCCACGCCCATTTTGGTTTTGCCAGTGGCGGTGGGGCCGACGACGCAGATAACACGGTTGTCCATGGGGAAACTCCTTTCGTGGGGGGATATGGTATTACGGATTGCCACACCGGTGACGTCGGTCACCGGCTCGCAATGACGGGTCTTGCAGCGAGTGCGGTGGGCGGCGGGACACATGGGTCCCGCCCTACAAAACAGCTTGTATGGGGCGATGCCCACGGTAGACGCTGGCTTTACCCCTGCCAGGCCAAGCCAGCACAAGCGCGGAGCGCGTCGCGGCATTAGACGCAGAGGCGATACGAAAGCAAGACGCGAATTTTGCTTATTCCAATTCGCGCGGCAGAAAGGGCCGACTTGAACGGCACCTCAGCCGCGGAAAGGATTTCAAAACCTTGGTTTTGACGGCGTTCTTTCCTCCCTTTCTTTCGCCGCAGAAAGAAAGGGAGCCGCCGGAGGCATAGGCGGGCGCAGGGGTATTACGGATTGCCGCAGCCAGTGTGCACACTGGCTGCGCAATGACACGTTTTTTTTGCAAGGGGCGCAGTGGGCAGCGGGCGGCGGGGTGGGGCACCCCGCCCTATGGGAACGTTTCAAGGAGTGCAGTAAGCGG
>CAVKFX010000007.1:0-21666 GCA_963655625.1 uncultured Eubacteriales bacterium
CACCCCGCCCCTCCTGTCAATGCTTATTTTTACTTTTTTTAATTTCTCCCTTCAGTTACACTAATGTCACACGCCGCACTCTTCCATTTTGGGCGGAAACATGCTATTATATGGTCGTATTTATAATAGTATTATATATGTATGCGAGGTTTTTATGACAGCATTTTTTTCAAACTTGGCCGCCGTACTGCCCACGGCGCTGTGGGTGGGGCGGATCCTGCTGGTGGCGGCGACGGTGTGGGTACTGCTGCGCTGCGGCATTTCCCTGCTTGGCAGTCGTGAGGCGCCGGAGGTGTGGGGCTTTGTCAGCCTGGCCAACGGCGCCCGGTATGATCTGACTCATTGGGAGAACATGGTGGGCCGGATGCGCAGCGCCGATGTGCGGGTGAACTTCCCCTCCGTGTCCCGGTGCCACGCCGCCATCTGCCGGGATGACCGGGGCCAGTGGACGGTGTATCCGGTGAACCGCAGCAGTGGGGTTCTGCTCAATGGGGAGCGCACCCTGGCTGCAGCTTCACTGAAGGCGGGGGATTGCATCGCCGTGGGCGGCGTGGAGATGTACTTCTTCCCCTCCACAGAATCCGATGAGGCCAAGGTGGCCCGGCGGCGGGTGGAGGAGCAGCGGCACCGGCACGTCTCCCAGGCGGGGACTCTGGTGCTGGTGAACGTATGCCAGGCCCTCCTGTTTTTGCAGGTATTTCTCACGGCTCAGGCGGAGGATCGGCTGCCCATGGGGGTTGCCTTTGGGGGCTTGGCGCTGCTGTCCTGGGTCCTGTACGGTATCTACCGGGCGGCCCAGCGATCCGCCTATGAGCTGGAGTCTTTGGTGTTCCTGCTTATCAGCATAGGCGCGGCGGTAACGGCCGCCTACGACCCGGGCTCTCTTTACAAGCTGCTCATTACCGTGGTCATGGGTATGGTGCTGTTTCTGGCAATGAGCGGGGTGCTGCGGGACCTGCATCTGTCCATCCGGGCCCGGTGGCCGGTGGCCATTGCCGCCGGGGCGCTGCTGGCCTTTAACGTGGTGCTGGGTGAGCGTATCTTCGGCGCGAAAAACTGGATCTCCGTGGGTCCCCTCTCCTTCCAGCCATCGGAGCTGGTGAAGATCGCCTTTATCCTGGTGGGGGCCGCTACCCTGGATCGGCTGTTCGCCAAGCGGAACCTGGTCTTTACCATTCTGTTTTCCGCCTATTGCGTGGGATGCCTGGCACTGATGAGCGACTTCGGCACGGCGCTGATCTTTTTCGTGGCCTTTCTGTGCATCGCCTTCCTGCGCACCGGCGACCTGCCGTCCATCGCCATGATGGTGGCGGCGGCGGCCTTTGGCTGCGGGATCATCCTGCGCTTCAAGCCCTACATCGCCGACCGCTTCGCCGCCTGGCGGCACGCCTGGGACTACGCCCAGGACATAGGCTATCAGCAGACCCGGACCATGAGTGCCATGGCCTCGGGCGGGCTGTTTGGCGCGGGACCGAAGGACGGCTGGCTCAAATATGTGGGCGCGGCCAACACGGACCTGGTATTTGGCGTGGTGGGCGAGGAGTTCGGCTTCCTGCTGGCCCTGTGCTGCGTGGCGGCCCTGGTGATCCCCATTGTATTCACCCTGCGCTGCGCCGCTGCGGCCCGCTCCTCCTTCTACACCATTCTTTCCTGTGCCACCGCCGCCATGCTGGTGTGTCAGATGGCGCTGAACGTGCTGGGTGCAGTGGATCTGCTGCCACTGACAGGGGTGACCTTCCCCTTTGTATCCATGGGCGGGTCCAGCATGATCTCCTGCTGGGGGCTCATGGCCTATCTGAAGGCCGCCGACACCCGGCAGAACGCCAGCTTTGCCCTGCGGCTGAGCAAGCTGGCTCCGCAGCAGCAGAAGAAAGCCGCACCTGCACCCAAGGCCCGGCCCAAGGCTCCGCAGGAGGGCTTTTTCGCCGACCGGCCGGACATCCCGGTGGATAAGATCTTCGGAAAGGAGGAGGACAAGTGAAGCAGGTCAAGCAGCGGACACTCCTCATTTATATATTACTGATCCTGTTTGTGGCGGGGCTGGTCCTGTATACCGTGCGCTATGTGGCTCTGGGCAGCCGCTGGGCCTCCTTCCCCGGAAATCTGAGTGCATATGACGGCGGCATACCGGCCCTGGGACAGATCCTGGACCGCAGCGGCGTTGTGCTGTACGATGCGGCCCAGGGGGCATACAGTGACGACGGTACTCTCCGCCGGGCCACCCTGCACGCCGTAGGGGACAGGGCGGGGAACATCTCCACCTCCGCCCTGCAGAACTTTCAGAAGCAGCTCATCGGCTACAGCCTGCTCACCGGCACCGCCGGCGGCGGGGGGCGGGTGTATCTGACCCTGGACAGCCGGCTGCAGACGGCGGCCTATGAGGCTCTGGACGGTTACAAGGGCACCATCGGCGTATACAACTACCAAACCGGTGAAATCCTGTGCATGGTGTCCTCCCCCAGCTTTGACCCCGCAGATCCCCCGGAGATCCAGGATGGGGACACGCAATATGACGGCGTGTATCTGAACCGTTTCCTTTCCTCCGCCTTTACCCCCGGCTCCGTTTTTAAGGTGGTCACGGCCGCCGCCGCCCTGGAAAAGCTGGAGGGCGTGGCAAGCCGCACCTTCCACTGCAGCGGCAGCGTCAGCATCGGCGGCGACACCATCACCTGCCCCTATGTCCACGGGGACATGGACTTTTACGGAGCCATGGCAAACTCCTGCAACTGCGTTTTTGCCCAGCTGGCCGTGGAGCTGGGAGGGGACACCCTCTCCAGCTACGCGCAGCAGGCCGGGCTGCTGGATGGCGGCAGCGTCAGCGGCATCGACACCGCCGCCGGGACCTACGTCATCAGCGAAAATGACAGCGAGGTGGGCTGGTCCGGCGTGGGCCAGTATGAGGATCTGGTAAATCCCTGCGCTCTGATGACCATGATGGGCGCCATCGCCGGCCGGGGCAGCGCCCGGAAGCCGTATCTGCTGGATAAGGTCACGTCCATGACCGGCACGGCGGCCCGCAGCACCGGCACCTCCGGGACGATGCACCTGTGGAGCGCCGACACCTGCCGGACCCTGGCCGACATGCTGCGCAACAATGTCACGGAAACCTACGGTCAGAGCCGCTTCGGCGACCTGCCGGTGTGCGCCAAATCCGGCACCGCCGAGGTGGGGCAGGGCAAGGCGCCCCACAGCTGGTTTGCCGGGTTTGTGGACAGCGACGACCTGCCCCTGGCCTTTGTAGCCCTGGTGGAAAACGGAGGCGGCGGCAGCGCCGTGGCCGGCAGCGCCGCCGCCCAGGTGCTGCGCACGGCGGCAGAGCTGCTGTAAGCGCTCCGGGCCTGTGCAAAGCATGGGCTCCGATCCGCCGGGCGGACAGAGTCGTCCGCCCCTACACGCTGTTTACTGATAGAATTTGCGTAGGATCGGCAGCCCCGACGGAAGCGTTACAAGAGGTGCAGGGAACTTCAGCGGCGGGGTGGGGGCACCCCGCCGTTTCTTCGGGTGACCACAAGGGTCGCCCCTGCGGAGGTTTTCCCTTCAAAAAACAGGTCTCCGGGTTGACCGGAGGCCTGTTTTTGTTATTTTACTGCATTTTCTCCACGGCAAAGCCGTACACCGCGCCGTTTTGAGCATCGGTCATATCCACGCCGGTGGAGGCATACTGGCCGTCGATGTAAAAGGCCCAGTATGTGCCGTCCGTGTCATAGTCCGCCGTGATGCCGGTGACCTCCTTGATATACAGGCCGTAGCTGCTCTCCTCGCCGCTGATGAGGTTCAGTGCCTGCAGGGCCGCGCCCACGGTCTTTTCGTCGGTCTTGACGGTGAAGGAGGTCCTGGCCCCCGCAGCGTCCGTTACCTCTACGGCAAAGGCCGTTGCACCCTGGCCCAGGGTCTCGCCGTTCTTTACGCTCACAGTGGTCTTGCCCGACGAAGCGCAGGCGCTGAGGATCAGCACCAGCACCACGGCCAGAAACGCAGAAATGACTTTCCTGCAATTTTTCACAAATACACCTCCTTTTTCGGTAGTATGTAGTATAACACGGGGTGTGCGTATTGACAAGGCGCCAAAGTTATGCTATATTGGCAGCACAATCCAAGGGGTGCTGGCGCATGCCGGCTGAGATGGGCGTATTGCCGCCCGGTCCCTCGAACCTGATCCGGGTAATGCCGGCGTAGGAATGCGTGCATACTGTCTTTTCGTTCCGCATTGCGACGCCTGCATGGCTCGCCATGCGGGAATTTTTTTATTGGAGGATACAACATGAAAAACACGAAAACCAAAATGCTTTGCGAAGCCGCCATTTTCATCGCCATGGCGGAAATTCTGAGCCTTATCAAGCTCTATGAGTTCCCCAACGGCGGCTCCGTGACCCTGGAGATGCTGCCCATCATCCTGTTCGCCGCCCGCTACGGCTGCGGCTGGGGCGCCGGCGCCGGTTTGGTATACGGTGCCATCACCTACCTCATCGGCAACAAGTTCTCCATCGATTGGACCACCATCATCTGCGACTACTTCCTGGCCTTCGTAGCCCTGGGCTTCGGCGCGGGCCTGCTGTCCCGCCGGAAGTGGAGCGTGTATTACGGCACCCTCATCGGCGGCGTGCTGCGCTTTTTGGTCCACTATCTTATCGGCGTTTTCGTCTGGGGCGTCTATATGCCCGACGAGTTCTTCGGCATGACCATGACCAGCCCGTGGTTCTACTCCCTGCTCTATAACGGCAGCTACATGCTGCCCAGCATCATCCTGTGCGTGGTGGTATTTGCCCTGCTGTATAAGCCGCTGAGGAAATACTTCACCTCCGCCGATCTATTGGCACAAAAATAAAATCCGCCCCGAAGAAAAAAACTGTTGACAAACCTCCCGAATCCTGTATAATAGTTTTTGTTCTTCGGGACACAGCGGGATTGTGTAAAGGTAGCACAGCGGACTCTGACTCCGTATGTGAGGGTTCGAATCCTTCTCCCGCTGCCATAAAAGCTCTCGGCAATAGCCGGGGGCTTTTTCCTTTGCTCATCCTTCGATAGGCGGGATTCGAAACCTCACATTTTTTAAATCCTCTGCGCAGCTCTCGGCGCTGGCGCCGAGGGTTCGAATCCTTCTCCCGCTGCCATAAAGGCTCTCGGCAATAGCCGGGGGCTTTTTCTTTGCGCGCTCAAGCGCGTTTTTTGCGCATCCATTTTCCCCTTATATCCGATAGGCGCGGTGCGGGGCAAAAAACGGCTTGCAAATTATGAACATTCTGTGAACGAGCGTAGAAATGTGCGTTTCTTGCTTGCGTTTTTGGAAAACCGATGATATAATGTCTGTGATTATTATAGTGTGTAACACTGTGCAAAATATACAGCTTCCGCCGGGGGTCGCTTTCCCGGATCATCACGGAAACAAGGGAAAGGCGGCACGACTGTGACTGAAAAAGAACTGAGAAAATTGAACCGTGCGGAGCTGCTGGAAATGCTCATTGCCCAAAGCAAGAAGCTCAGCCGCGTGGAGGAGGATCTGTCGGCGGCCCAAAAAGAACTGGAACGGCGTAAGATTGCCATCACCACCTCCGGCACGCTGGCAGAGGCGGCGCTGAAGCTGAACGGCATCTTTGAGGCGGCTGACCAGGCAGCCGCGCAGTATTTGGACAGCCTCCGGGAGCAGGAGAGCAACGCCGAGCGCATCATTGCCGAGGCCGAGACCAAGGCCCGGGCGATCGTCAACGACGCCGAGGCGCAGCGGCAGACCATTCTCGCCGACGCGGACAAGGAAGCCAAGCGCCGCATTGAGCTCTTTGACCAGCAGTTCAAGGAGTTTTTGAACACGCACACCTGATTCGGGAGGAAAAGGCCGTATGAAGCCAGAAAACAAAGCAACCGATACGGCTATGCCCTCTGTGGACGAGCTCACCGGCGAGCTCAACCGGGAAAAATACCACAGCCGATACAAAAAGCTGCTGCGCAGCACCATCTATACCCTGGTGATCGTGGCCGCCATCAGCGTGCTGGTGGCAACGCTGCTGCTGCCGGTGCTGCAGATATACGGCACCTCCATGAACCCAAACCTGTATGAGGGCGAGATCGTGGTGTCGGTGAAGTCCCCACAGTTCAAAACCGGTGACATAATCGCCTTTTACTATAACAACCACGTTCTTGTCAAGCGCATTATCGGCTGCCCCGGCGACAACGTTGTCATCACCGACAGCGGCGACGTATATGTGAACAATATCCTGCTGGATGAGCCGTACCTAACCGAAAAATCCTATGGCAACGCCGACATTGAATATCCGTACACCGTACCTCAGAATTCCTTTTTCGTCCTGGGCGACCACCGGGAAAGCAGCGTGGACTCCCGGTCGTCTCTGGTGGGCTGCGTGGAAAAAGAAGAAATCATAGGCAAAATCGTTTTCAGAGTGTGGCCGATCAAGCGGATCGGTTCCGTGGACTAACATCGCCTGAAAATACGGGGAGAAATTTGCATGAACAGGGACATTCATTCGCAGGCTGAACAGCTGAATAAGAAGCACCGCCGGAAGCGCACCTGGTACAAGATCTTATCTGTGCCCATATGCCTTGTGGTCTTTGTGACGACGTATGCGCTCATTCTGCCGGCTATCACCATGGAATCCACGCCGGATACCTACTGCGGCATCGCCGAGCACGTCCACACGGACGATTGCTATGAGCTTCCCGGTACGCCGGCCCACAAGGAGATCCAATGCGCCGCCGAGGCAGATCTGGGCCAGGGCGAATACATCGTCCACAAGCACGACAGCTTCTGCTTTGATGATAGCGGCGAGCTGCTGTGTGCGCTGGACGAACAGGACGAGCACGTCCACACAGACGCATGCTATGACGGCGACAGCCTAATCTGCGGTCTGGTTACGGGGATCGCGCACCAGCACACAGCGGACTGCGTCGTATCCGTTCCCGCCACCGAGCCCCAGGGCCTGGTGTGTACCGTGGAGGAGCATAAGCATACGGAAGCATGCTTCATGAATCCGGAGGGCGAGGCGCCAGGCGGCGAGACCGGCGGTGATGTCCCCGCTGACAAAACGCCTGCCAGCGATGTCCCCACCGGGGACGATCCCTCCAATGAGACACCCAGGGGAGATGTTCCCACCGATGCAGCCCAAGTCGGCATTGTGCCGGGGGATGCAGTTCAGAGCACCGGCGCAGCAAAGGGCGACACGCCCGAGGACGACGCGGCGGTCAACAGCACCCCGGCCCGGGCGCCTGCCGCCAGCGGCCTTATCACAGATGTGACCCTTACCATCAATGACAATGTTTCCGCTTCCGGCTGCTATGAGGTAGCCGTCACCGGCGGCGCTGCGGCGCTGGAGGGAAAAACCGTCCGATACCTGTGGTATAAGAGCACCGACGGCGGAGCGACCTATACGGCCGTAAAGGTGAAAAACTTTACTGTTGGCAGCAACACCGTGTCCAACATCAGCGGGGACCGTGGCGAAAAGCTGTTCCTGGCCCTGGACGGCGGAACCGTCAGCGACACGCTAACCTCCGTGACATACAAGGCCGTACTGAAGGTGGACGGCGCCGAATATAGCAGCGTGTCGGCTACCCGCACCAACACCACCTATCAGGCCTCCGTTCTGAACGGCAGCTTTGAAACACCGGATCTGACCAACCACGAGTACCAGGAATTTGTGCCCGAGGGAACTGCGGGTCTATTTTGGAAAACCACCGGTGAGAATACTGAGGGCAACCAGCATATATATGGCGGAGGCACTACCACCGCAAATGATAAGAAGCACTACATCGAAATCGTTGACACAAGCGATGGACATCAGACGCATGCAGCCAACTGGCATAATCAAGGCTCTGCAACGAACGGAAAACAGTACGCCGAGATCAACGCCGGCGCTGCGGGTGCGCTGTATCAGACCATAGCGACCATCCCGGGGACGACCATGTATTGGTCCGTGGACCACTGTGGACGCAAGGGAACAGACACCATGGCTGTGGTCATGATGCCGGAAAGCCGGGCAAAGACCGTTACCACACAGGCCCAGCTGCAGCAGGTGCTGAATAATCCGAGCAATTATGGCGCCACGGTCGAAAGTGATCTATCCGCCGAAAAAGGCGTGTGGACCACACATTCCGGGCAGTACACTATCCCGGAAGGGCAGTATGAGACCCGATTCTTCTTCATGGCTGTAAGCACATCTGATGGCGATCCATACGTCGGCAACCATATTGACAACGTGTGGTTCAGCCAGCAGATCCCGCCGGCTTCCTCGGAAAAGCCCTATTTCACGCTGACAAAGCATGTGGTAGGTCCCCTGACGGAGGATGACCTGCAGCTGCTGTCCGGAAAGCTGACCTTTGCGGTTCAGAAGTCCGCCACCGCTGACTTTGCCGATCCCGTAACCGTCAAGACCTACACCGCCGCAAATTTGTGCAGCTGGACGCCCAACGGTGACGGCTCCTGGACACTGTCCGCCCGTATCTCCATGAAGGATCAGGAGCTCGGCGATTACTACAGGATTGCAGAGAGCGGCGCAGAGTTGGATGGGTTTAACCTGACCGTGACGGATACGAACGCTGCCGTGCTGCTGCAGGGCACCACAGACACGGGCTTCACCTTCACCAACACCTATGAGGATGCCGGGCGAGCCCTGACGCTAAAGAAAATCGTGAGCGCTCCCGACACCACAGGCAGCTTTACCTTTACCGTTTCCTATACGGATGCCGGCGGCAAGCCGCAGACAGAAAGCGTTACTCTGAAAAACGGCGAGTCGGCCACCATCACGGGCATCGCCAAGGGTGTCCAGGTCACCGTGACGGAAACCAACACAGACGGCTACACCGTTATTATGAAGGACCACGACGGCACCGTCCTGGCGGGAAGCAGCAGCTATACCTTTACCATGACCGATGACTTTGCCATCGATGTCCACAACACATCCAGCGTTGCGCTGCCGGAAACCGGCGGCATCGGACGGGAAATCTTCCTGGTGGCCGGAATCGGCCTGATGCTCACAGCCGTAATTACAGGATGTCTTCTGAGGCGCAAGTACGGAAAGGAGGGTGATTAACGCTTTTGTTTCCTCTCCTGCCCACGCAAAATATACCTGTACCCGCGCCGTAGGAACTATCCGCTTCTATTAAACTACTTTAAATCAGAAAGGATACGCACGATGAAAACGATGAGAAAGCTTTTCACGGTTTTGCTGGCCCTGGCCATGACGCTGGCTTTGGCTGTGTCCGCCTTCGCGGAAACCGGCAGCATCACCATTACCAATCCCCAGGGGGATCACACCTACACCGCCTACAAAATCTTTGACGTGACCTACACCGCTGACGGGGTGAACTACTCCTACACCATCAGCAATACTGACCCCGCCTTTTCTACCGTCAAGGCATACGCCGATGTGACCGCCAACGGCCTCAACCTTACAGCCGTTGCTAACACGAACAAGTATAATGTGAGCATCGGCACCGGCTTCTCCGCCGCCTCCTTTGCCCAGCATCTGAAGGATAGCCTGACCGCTAATGCAGACGCTCTCGGCACCGGCACCGCGTTTAGCAAGGTTGACAATACCGTGAAGGCCTCCGGCCTTGCCCTGGGCTACTACTTTGTCTCCGGCACCAGCGGCACGGTCTGCGAGCTGGTGACTGCCAAGAACGTGAGCATCCACGATAAGGACGAGGTGCCGCAGATCGAAAAGACTGTGAACGACGACGACCTCACCGTGGAAGTCGGCCAGGTACTCACCTACACCATCACCGGCAAGGTCCCCTCCACCAAGGGCTACACCGAGTATACCTATGAGGTGACGGATACCATGAGCACGGGTCTGACCTTCAAAAAGGATGTCCATGTCTTCATCGATGGCGCGGATGTGAGCGACAACACCAATGTAACAGTCAGCTACAACGAAGACGGCACTGGCTTTGTCGCTAAAATCGATATGACAAAGTTCCAGGATAAGGTTGACAAGGACGTTAAGATCACCTATACCGCCACCGTCAATGAAAACGCCATTAAGAGCAGCGTGGAAACCAACAAAGCCGAACTCAAGTACAGCAACGATCCCACAAATAAGGACTCTTCTGAGAAATCCACCACTGAAGTGGACGTGTACTCCTTTAACATCGTCATCAACAAGTATGACTCCAATAACACGGAAACCAAGCTGGAGGGCGCCAAGTTCGTGCTGAAGAACGCCGAGGGCAAGTACTACAAGTATGACGCCGCCGCCAAGACCGTCTCTTGGGTCGCTGACAAGGCACAGGCCACTGAGGTCACCACCGGCGCTGACGGTGCTGCGCGCTTTGACGGCCTGGAGGCCGGTACTTACTACCTGGAGGAGACCGCCGCTCCCGACGGCTACAACCAGCTCACCGAGGACATCACCATCGTGCTGGACAAGAACGGCTCTGCGACTATCGATGGCTCCGCCTCCAATCCTGCGGCTGACCGCTCCCTGACCACGGGCGTCGCCAACTCCACCGGCACCATGCTGCCCGAGACCGGCGGCACCGGCACCATCATCTTTGTGGCCCTGGGCGCCCTGGCCGTGATCTGCGCGGGCGTGTTCCTGGTGACCAACAAGAGAATGAGCAAGGAATCCTTCTGATCCCGCAGCCTTGACACACTGTACGGCCCCGGAGGGCGGAGGTCCGCCTCCGCCCCCCGGACGGCATATCCTTTTTCCAAGGTGGACGCATCCGAATACACCCGGCGGCACGCTTTTCAGGCGGCCGGGCCAGCGTGTGTTCGGCTTCGTGCGCTTTGGAACGCAACTGGAGATGAACCCGTGAGAAAACGAAAAGTGATCACCTTAATACTGCTGGGCGTTTTCCTGGTGGGCCTCTCTCTCCTGCTGTATCCGTCCGTCAGCAGCTACTGGAACTCTATCACCCAGTCCAAGGCCATTGTGGACTATGACACCATTGTCAAGAGCCTGTCGCCCAAGGACTACACCGCCTTTTTTGAGCGGGCGGAGCAATACAATGAGGAGCTGAAGAATTTGCAGTTCCCGCTGTCGGAATACCAGCAGATCAGCGGGTACGACGAGTGTCTCAACGCCGCCGGGGACGGCGTCATCGGCTACATCGACATCGACAAGATCCAGGTGAAGCTGCCCATCTACCACGGCACGAACCCGTCCATGCTGAACCACGCCTGCGGACACATCCAGGGCAGCAGCTTCCCCATTGCGGGCAAGGGCACCCACGCCGCCATTTCGGCCCACCGGGGCCTGCCCAGCGCGAAGCTGTTCTCGGACCTGGACAAGCTGGAGGTGGGGGACACCTTCCGCATAACGGTACTGGACAAGACCTTTATTTATGAGGTGGACCAGATCAAAACCGTGCTGCCGGACGATGTGAGCGACCTGCTCATCGATGAGGAAAAGGAACTCTGCACCCTGGTCACCTGCACGCCCTACGGCATCAATTCCCACCGGCTGCTGGTGCGCGGGCATCGGATCGAATCCGAGGATATGCGCTCCTTCGGCGCCATTTCGGACGCGTTCATCATCGACCGGCTGATCGTAACGCCGGTGGTGGCAATGCCCATCATCCTGGTGCTCGTCCTGTATGTCTGCTTCAAACCCGTGAAAAAGAAACTTCCCATCAACGACGAGGGAGAACTGATATGAAAAAAACAACCTACCGGATCGCAAACTTCATACTGATCGCCGTGCTGCTTCTGTCGGGGGTGGTGACAGCCCACGCCGCCTCCACCACGGAGGCCGGTGAAAAGGTCCAGCTGCGCAGCGATTGCGCCCTGGACGTGACCTATTACGCCGAGGGGATGGTCTTTGCCGGGCAGGACATTCAGCTCTGGCACATTGCGGATATTGCCGAGGATGCGCAGTATGCTTTGGCCGGGAGCTTCCGGGCGTACCCTATCCAGGTCACCGGCACTTCCTCCCAGAGTGAGTGGGACGAGATGACCATCACCCTGAACGCGTACATTCTCGCCGATGGCATCACGCCCGACCGCACCGCCAGGACCGATGCAAGCGGCAAGGTCACCTTTGGTGGTCTTACGGCGGGGCTGTACCTGGTCTCCTCCGTGCGCACGGAGCAGGAGGGCAAATACTATGTGTTCGAATCCTTCCTGGCGGCTGTGCCGGGAGTGGATGATGGGGGGCAGTGGGTGTATTCCATCTCCGCCAAACCGAAAATGAGCGTACACACGCCTGCTAAGGGTGAGGTCACCTACAAGGCGGTGAAGGGCTGGAAGGATGGCGGCCAGGGCCGCCCGGACAGCGTATCCGTTGAGATCCGCAAGGACGGACAGCTGCAGCAGACCGTGACCCTCAGCGCCGAAAACAACTGGATGTATACGTGGAAGGCCGTTGACGACGGCAGCGTATGGACCGTGAACGAGACGAATGTGCCGGAGGGCTATACGGTGGGCATTCAGCGCAGCGGCGACACCTTCAGCATTACCAACACCAAGCCGGCAGCCCCCGCGGGAAATCACCCGCAGACCGGCGACACCACAAACACGACGCTGTATGTGGTCCTGATGGCCGCATCCGGGCTGGCGCTGCTGGTGCTGGGCATTGTATTGAGGAAGAAGACCCGTGCGAAGTAAAGGGTTTTCCGTTCTTCTTGTCACGCTGGGGGTTGTGCTGCTGGCCGCTGCGGCGGCACTATTGGGCCTGCACATGACGCAGGAAAAGCAAAAGGCGGCGGGCCTCCCCTCTTTGGTGGAAAAGATCGAGGCAGCTCTGCCGGAGCGCTCGGCAGGCGTAATGGAAACGCGCGCCGACAGCACCATGGCCGCGGTGGAAATTGACGGGATCGATATGATCGGCCTGCTGGAGCTGCCGGGCCGGGGCACCAAACTGCCGGTAGCCGCGGAATGGGACAGCTCTGAGCGGGGCTTCCGTCCGGCCAGATTTACGGGCAGCGTGTATGACGGCACACTGATCGTGGGCGGGAGCAGCGAGGCCGGCAATTTCGATTTTGCCGACCAGCTGGACGCCGGGGAGGAAGTTACCTTCACCGATATGACCGGAAGGGTATTCCGGTACACGGTACGCAAAATCAATCACGCTGACGACGTCAGGGCCGAAACTCTGGCCGATGCGGAAGATATGCTCACGCTGTTCGTGAAAAAAAATGGGACGTTTCTCATCGTCCGATGCGGGGCGGCATAATATACGCCATGGCAGGACGTACTATACGGGATATATATTTTTTATAGTTTGCGAAAAGAGGCCGCTTACAGCGGCCTCTTTTTTCTGTTGAAAACCTGGATCAGCGCTTGGGAGGATTTGCCCGGCGAAGATGTGCCTGTCTTTGCCAATAGGTGGTGTTCCGTTATTCGGTTCTCCCCCCCCCTGTCACAGCAGGCCCAGGAGCATGGCGGCGGATGCCGTCGGGTCCTCCCTACGGGCGAAAACCTCCATGGGATCGGTGACCCAACGGTCCAAAAACGCCATCTGATCGGGAGTATGGAACCAATGCTCGCCGCCCTCCATCACCGCCAGGGGGGCGTGGATGCGCCCGGCAAAGGCGGCGATCGTATATGCGCCGCCGACCGGAACCGTGAGTGAGAGATGCATAACCTGTCGGCCGCCGCTGTAGATAGCTGCCCCATCCGGAGCGGTGATGGCCAGGTGCAGCGCACCTGATACCCGGCAAAACAAAGCTGAAATATCTGTACCTCTGTATCCCCTGCTGAAAAAGCAGCCAACGCCTATGGCGCCGGCTGCTTAAACTTTTATGAACCTATGGGATTTTTCAAAGACGGCCGTAGATGCGGGTCATCTCGTGGATGCTTTTGGCGAGGCTATGGCTATCCTCGCCGGGGAGCATGCGCCACGTCCAGTTGCCGCAGCCGGTGCCGGGGACATTCATGCGGTGGCCCGGCCCGAGGTCCAGCCAATCCTGCATCTGTGCGACGAACAGCTTCGCAACCGAGCCCATGCCGCCGCGGATAATGCCGCGGTTAAAGCCCTCCCGCTCGTTCAGGCCCAGGTACTGCACGGCAAAGGCGATGTCCTCCCGATCTGCCTCCGTGCGCCAAAGGGCCAGGGGGGCATTATCATGGGTGCCGGTATAGCAGACGCAGTTTTCGCCGTAGCTGTGGGGCAGATAGCTGCTGGTGTCCCGGGAGTCAAAGGCAAACTCCAGCACCTTCATGCCCGGCAACCGGGAATCGGCCAGCAGCTGCGTGACCTCCGGCGTGGGAAAGCCCAGATCCTCGGCTATGAATTCAATATCGTGGAACCAGCCGGTGAGCACGCCCACCAGGGCCATGCCGGGGCCCTTGACCCAGTGGCCGTTTTTCGCGGTGGACTCGCCCCAGGGCACCGCCCAATAGCTCTCAAAGCCGCGAAAATGGTCGATGCGGATAACATCGTAGAGCTTCGCGGCGCCGCCGATGCGGCGGATCCACCACTCAAAGCCGTTTTTCCGCATGGCCTCATAGTCGTACAGAGGGTTGCCCCAGAGCTGGCCGTCTGCGCTGAAATAGTCCGGCGGGACGCCGGAAACCTCCTTAGGCTTCTTATTCTCGTCCAGCTGGAAGTTTTCCGGCTCGCTCCAGACATCCGAGGAATCCATGGCCACATAGATGGGAATGTCGCCGATGATGCGGATGCCCAGGCTGTTGATATAGCCCTTGAGGGCGCTCCACTGGCGGAAGAACAGGAACTGGATATAGGTAAACAGCTCCACATCCTCCCGCAGCTCCGTGCGGTAGCGCACAACAGCTTCCGGGGTATGCAGGCGGGCGCCCTCCTCGGGCCACTCCGTCCAGGACTTCATGCCAAAGCGGCGCTTGAGTGCCATGAACAGGGCATAATCCGGCAGCCAGCGGGCATTTTCCGCCTCGAAGGCCGCCACCGCCTCCCGGTCACGGCTCCAGCCCCGGGCCTTGGCCTTTTCCAACAGGGCGAATCGACTCTCATATATCTTGCCGTAGTCCACATAGCGCGGCTCCGTCCCCCAAGCGCAGGCGTCCACCTCCGTTTGGGTCAGGAGATCCTCTGCGATGAGGGTGTCCAGGTCGATGAAGTAGGGGTTGCCCGCAAAGGTAGAAAAGGCTTGGTAGGGGGAATCCCCATAGCTGGTAGGGCCAAGGGGCAGAAGCTGCCAGTATTTCTGCCCTGCCTCGTGAAGAAAATCCGCAAAGCGATACGCCGCTTTGCCAAAGGTCCCGATGCCGTATGGCGAAGGGAGGGAGGAGATTGGCATCAGAATGCCGGAGGAACGATCCATATGAGTCAGCCTTTCACGGCGCCGGCAGCGACGCCCTTGATGATATATTTCTGACAGCAGAGGTAGAAAATGATGACGGGGAGAATGCTCAGGAAAATCAGCGCCATGGTCGCGCCCAGGTCCACCGTGCCGTAGCTGCCCTTGAGGTACTGGATGTGGATGGGAATGGTGAAATACTTGGTGCTGTCCAGCACGAGGTAAGGCAGCAGATAGTCGTTCCAAACCCACATAATCTCCAAAATGCCCACGGAGATCATGGTCGGCCGCAGCATGGGGAACACCACGGAAAAATAGGTGCGCAGCGGGCCGCAGCCGTCTATGGAGGCGGCCTCCTCAATCTCCAGGGGGATGGACTTTACAAAGCCAACAAACATGAAAATGGCAAGGCCTGCGCCGAAGCCAAGATAGACAATGGGAATGGTCCAGGGGGTATTGAGGGCCACCTTGTCAAAGGCCATGTCGGCAAAGTTGAAGTACGGGATCTTGACCCGGTCGGCCGTCTTGGACAGGGTAAACATGACCATCTGGAATGGGACGACCATGGAGAAAACGCACAGATAATAGATGATGCGGCAGAGCTTGCTGTCCACCCGGGCGATATACCAGGCTGCCATAGAGGTACACAGCAAAATCAGCGCCGAGGAGACCACGGTGATGAACAAGCTGTAAAATGCGGATTTCCAGAAGGGATAATTGCCGAAGGTCATGCCCTTGATATAGTTGGCCCAGCCGGCAAAGCTCTCCCCATTGGGAAAGGCAAAGGTATCGGTCTTGACGTAGGTGTTGAGCTTGAAGGAGTTGAGCACCACCATGAAGATGGGCAACACATAGATGATGCAGATAACCGCCAGCACAATGGACAAAACCAATTTGCGGCGTCGTTCGGCGGTAAGGGTACCTTTCATTACTGCTGCACCTCCTTTTTGCGGGTGGCACGGAGCTGAATGAGGCCGATGGCGGCAACCAGCAGGAAGAAGATCACAGCCTTGGCCTGGGCGGTGCCGCGGGCATTAACATTCTGCCCGTAGAATGTGTTATAGATATTTAGCGCCAGCATCTCCGTGGTCTTGATGGCGGAGCCGTCGGGCTGGATCAGGAAGGGCTGGCCGCCGGTAAGGGCCAGGTTCTGATCGAAGAGCTTGAAGCTGTTGGTAAGGGTGAGAAAGGTGCAGATGGTGATGGAGGGCATCACGTTAGGGATGGTGACACGCCAAAGGGTCTGCCAGCGGCTGGCGCCATCGATCTTGGCCGCCTCCAGCATATCATCCGGGACAGCCTGCAGGCCGGCGATATAAATAATCATCATATAGCCGATCTGCTGCCAGCACATGAGGATCACAAGGCCCCAGAAGCCGTACTTCGTCTCCAGAAGAATAGAGGTATTATAACGGGTGAGAATACCGTCAAAGATCATGGACCACACGTAGCCCAGCACGATACCACCGATGAGGTTGGGCATGAAGAACACCGTGCGGAACAGGCTGCTGCCCTTGATGCCCTGGGTGAGGGCATAGGCCACGGCGAAGGCCAGCACATTGATGAACACCAGCGACACCAGCGCGAACAGGCCCGTGTACCAGAAGGAATGCATAAAGCTGGCATCCTGCAGTGCCTTGACATAGTTCCCTATGCCGATGAACTCCGCATCCGAAGTTGTTTTGAACTTGCAGAAGGACAGGTATACGCCTTTACAGAACGGATAGACAAATCCGATAATAAAAGCGCAGACCACGGGCCCCATAAAAAGCGGGAACCAGCGCCGAAGCGGGCGGCGGATCAGCGCCCGGCTGACCGGTGCAGAGCCTTTCTTGCGCTTCAAATCGATCACTCCCATCAAAAAATTAGATTGTAGCACAGCGCGGACCTCCTGCGGTCCCTGCCGTGATAGAAAGGGAGGGGCGGGCGAAGGCCCGCCCCTCCTTGCTTGTGTTAGGGTATCCGGTTTTGATCCAAATTAGCCGTTGGCAGCGGCATACTGGGTGGCCCAGCCATCCACGAAGGCCGTCTTGACCAGCTCCCAGTTGGCGTCGGTACGATCGGCGTCATACTTGTTCATAGCGGAGACAATACCGTCACGATAAGCGTCCACATTGGGCTGGAAGTTGGTGACCCAAGGCATGACGTAGTTGCCGGCGGCGGTGTAGGCATCCGCATCGCCCAGGAAGCCGTTGGCGGTCTTGGCAGCCTGCTTATAGGGCAGGATACCCAGCTCGTTCACCAGCATCTGAGAGGCCTCGGCATCGGTGACCAGCCAGTACATAAAGTCCAGCGTGGCCTGGATGTCCGCCTCGGAAGCCTTGGCGTTCACGGCCCAGCAGTTCTCGGTACCGCAATTCAGGCCGGCCTTCTCCTCGCCGGCAACACCGCAGTAGAAGGGGATCATAGAGAGGTTGTCCAGGCCGTACTGATTAGCCTCAGTGCCGGTCAGAGCAGCCCACTCCCAGGAACCGTTCTGATAGAACACAGCCTGCTCCTTGCCGAACTCAGCCTCGGCGTCATAGCCGCCGGCAGCCAGGGTGGAGGGATCCACCGCGCTGTTGCTGATGTACAGATCCCACAGGTTCTTGTAGTTCTGCATGTAGGTGCCCTTGATGCTGGCGGGGCAGGTCTTCCAGGCAGCGGGATCGTCCACGGACTCATAGTAATACTCGAGATTGGCCAGGTGGCCGGTGAAGCGCCAGCTGGAATCACTGCTCATAGAGGAGGAGGTGAAGGCATCAAAGCCCAGCTCCGCGGCGCGGCTGTGGATGTCCTCGGCAATAGCCTTGAGAGTCTCAAAATTCTTGATGTCGGATAGCTCATAGCCGGCCTTCTGCAGCAGATCCTTATTGACAATGATGCCATAGCACTCATAGCAGTAGCCAATGGAGCAGAGCTTGCCGCTATCGTCATACAGGTTATAGGCATCGGTGCTCAGCTCACCGGCGACCTTGGTATCCTTCAGATCATAGCAGTAGTCGCCCCAGGTGCCCACGGCGGCCTGGTTGCCCACAACGAACAGCGTGGGAGGAGCATCCTTATCCATGGCGGAGGTCAGGGTCTCATTGTACGTGCCGGAGGCAGCTGTCTGGACGGTGACAGGAACGCCGGTCTTCTTGGTATACATGGCGGCGACCTTCTGGAGGGTGGTGTCAGCTTCGGGCTTGAAATTCAGCCAGAACACACGGCCGGATGCGTCACCGCCCTGCTTCTGGCCACAGGCGACCAGAGCAAAAGCCATGACGAGCGCGAGAATAAGCGATAGGAACTTCTTCATTTTCATCTTCATCATTCTCCTTGTTTCTTATTTATTTTCACGCATTTACGCGGGAAAATCGCCGGGTCAGGTCACGCACAGATTGGCCGGTGCGCAGCGTGGTGGGCAGGATCAGGTGCCGATGGGTACCGCCGCGAATGACACTCATCAGGATCTCCACGCTTTTGGCGCCCATTTCATCGGTGGGCTGGCAAAGCGTGGTCAGCATAGGATAGATATACTCAGAAACCGTCAGGCCATCAATGGCAATGATGGAGCAATCCTCAGGAATGGAGCGTCCGCTCTCCCGCAAGGCCCGCATGGCGCCGATGGCCATATCATCCGAGATGGCAAAGATAGCTGTAAAGTCTGCCGGGCGTTTGAGCCGCTCGGTCACTGCGCGGTAAGCGGATTCAATGGTGAAATCGTCCGCGCGGATAATCTCCCCGTCCTCGAGGCTCAGACCCAGATCGTGCAGGGCGCGGGCATAGCCGGAGCAGCGCAGCTGGGCAATGGAGCAATCCCGGGGATCCGTGGACAGAGCCGCAATGCGGCGGTGGCCCTTTTGTGCCAGATCCATCACGGCGCGGTAGGCCTCCTGCTCATCGGCGATGGAGACGGAGGAGTATTTTGTGGGATCCAGGGTCCCATAGGCATTGGTATAGGAGCAGCAGACAAAGGGAACATTGAGCAGGGCCGTCTCCGCCGGGGTGTAATCCGACCGGCCGCCGAGGAAAATGATGCCCTGCAGGCGCTTTTCCCGCTCCATCATGGCGCCGCACTTGATCTCGTCCTCGCAGGAGCCAATCTGCCGCATGACCATGGTACAATCCGCCGCATCCAAGTCCCGCTCAATGGCACGGATAATGCCGGTATAGAAGGGGTTCTGCACACCGCGCACCACCAGGCCGACGGCATCTGACTTCGTGCGCACAAGGCTCCGAGCGGAATTGTTGGGCAGGTAGTTGTATTCGGCAATGACCTGCAGCACGCGGCGGCGGCTCTCCTCGCTCACATCGGGGCGGTCGTTGAGAACGCGGGACACCGTACTCACGCCAACGCCGCTGAGTCTGGCAATATCTTTAATGGTCATGGGGCAGCCTCCCGGTGCAGAATATGAAAAGTTGGTTCCGGTAACCTTTCCGGTATCGTTTCCACTTTTTCTTTATTCTACCAGCTTCCAAAGCAAATGTCAAAGCCGTTCCTCAGGGATAAGTTACCAAAATATTTCACATTTTTCTGTCGAAATGCACAATCACATAGCAAAAAATACGTCAAGCAATGGGCAACAATACTCACAGCTCCGCATATGGCCGGTTTCGTCCGGCCGGGTCAGCAGCGGAAACCTCTCCCCTGCCCCGGGCGCCGGGCGCACGAGAACCATCGGATACGCCAGCAAAAATGCAAAAAGCGGCGGCTGCCAATGAGGCAGCCGCCGCAGGGGTCAGGCATTTTTGCTATGCTTTCTCTTCTTGGTCACGGCCATGCCCGCCAGCGCGCCGCTGACCAGGAGCAGGGTGATCCACAGGGCCGCGCCGCCGTCGCCGGTGGACGGGGTAGGCGGAGTCACCGGAGCAGGCAGCTTCGCCGTCACGGTGTCGGCCAGGGTGATCTCCTGCCCAGCCGCCGCGTCACGGAAATACTTCCCGCAGTCCGCACAGTACCAGTATTCGATATTCCCCTCGGCCTCCATGGTGGCCGCCTTGGCCGCCACGCGCACCAGGCCCGCGTGGTTTCCGCTGTCCACTTCGCCGTAGCTCTCGCCGCAGACCTCGCACACAGCCGTCTTCACGCAGGTAGCCACGCCGCCGCTGTGGCCGTCCACAATGGCGATGTCCTTGGTCACGGTAAACGCAAACCCGTCCTCCGTCTTCGCCGAGGCCGTCACCTGAAAGCCGGTGGCATCATAGTACGAGGTCTTCCTAATAGTCACGCTGTAAACGCCGTCCTTTAGATCAGGCGCCAGCCCGCCGTCGCCCATCATGCCCATGAAGTCATAGCCGTAGGTGGGGTTCTGGCAGCCCTCGGACAGGGCGAAGCTGAAGGTGTAGTCCTGGGTGCGGCAGACCCGGTCCGCGCCGTTTATGGCCATCTGCGGAATGGCCTTCTGGGCCGTCTCCTGCTGGCAGGTGCCGCACTGCTGCCAATACATGCCGTCGCCGCTCCGCCACACATAGCTGTGGCCCGTGGCGGGCAGGGTCTCCCCGCAGAGGGTGCAGTTGGCAGCCCCCGTGCAGGTGGGCTTTGCCGTGCTGCCCGTGTGGTCGCAGACCGTCCACTTTGCCGTCAGCGTAAGGTTCGCCCGCACCGTCCCGGTGAAATCATAGGCATTCTCGCCCAGATACCACCCGGCAAAGGTGTAGCCGGTCTTGGTGGGGTCGTCGGGCCGGATGGCCGTCTCGCCCGCCTGGACGATCTGCGTGGCATAGGTCCCGCCCAAAGCCCCGTAAGCATAGGTCACGGTGACAGGCTCGCCATTGGGGTCGGGGATGTTGGTGGTCGGCCCGGGCTTGCCGGTGATCTGGATGGGCTTCCCGTTGAGCTTTGCGTTCTTTTCCAGAGTCAGCCCGCCATAGAATGTGCCGCCGGAGACATAGCCCTCCGTGCGGACGGGGCCGTAAAAGCTGCCGCCGGAGAGGTTGCTCCAAAAGTTTTTGTACTCGTCAAAATCCAGGTAATAAGGGATCGTCGCGGTGACGCTGCCATAGAAGCTGCCGCCCCTTATGTCGCCCTCGCAGTAGACATCGCCGGTAAAGACCGTGCTGGGCTTCCCGTCCGTGTGGTCGATGGCATTGGTGGCCTTGATCGTAGCAAATTGATTGTGCCTGTTCCTTCCCACATACACCGAGCCCTCCACCCGGCCGCCGTTGGCATAGAGGAAGCAGCCGGGATAGTTGACGGTATAGGTGCTTTCAAGGTCCGTGTAGATCGCAGCGCCGTATTCGATGGTGTCTTCCTCGTCATCGTTCTTTTCGCTGGCCGTGCAGCCCGTGATGCGGGCATTCTCCCCCAGCTCCAACTCAGTAAAATCCATAAGGGCCACGCCGCCGCCGCGTTTCGCCTCGCAGCCGGAGATCGCAGCGTCCAGAACAGCCGTCTGGCCGCCTGCATAGCCGCTAATCTTCAGGCCGCCGCCGTATTCGGTTGCCTTGCAGTTCTCAATGCTGCCGCCGGTGATCTGGACGACGCAGCGAGCTGCGCAGATACCGCCGCCACTCTTTGCAGAGCAGTCAGCGATGACG
>CAVKFX010000008.1:0-20684 GCA_963655625.1 uncultured Eubacteriales bacterium
ACTGCTCCATCTGCTCCCGGCTGACGGTGAAGGTCTCCTCCACCTCCGGCACCTGGGGTGTTTCCTCCACAGGGGTCTCCGGGGCGGTCTCCTCCGGCTTCGGCTGCTCCTGGGGAATATCCTTTTTCTTCTTTTCGCTCATGTTTTCCTCTCCTCTCCCGGAGGTAACTCCTGGGGTTTTCCAAACATACGGCTGAGACTCTCGGCAAAGTAGCTGAGGCGAGCCGCCACCGTGGCATAATCCATACGGGTGGGGCCCACCACGCCCACAAGGCCCCGCATATTCTCACCGATGTCATAACTGGCAATAACCACGCTGCTGTCTTTTAAGGCATCGCTGACATTCTCAGGTCCAATGAGAATCTGCATGGACGCGCCGCCCGTAGGCATGGGCAGATTCTCCTTACTGTCGGAGATGAAGCTCATCAGCTCGTGGGCCTTGTCGGCATCCCGGTACTCGGGAAATTTCAGAATCTGGCTGGCGCCGCCGGTGAATACCTGCTGGGTCTGCGCCTGGGCGAGCAGCTCTCCGGCATACTCCACCACCTGGTTCAGCAGCAGAAACCACTGGCCCTTCACCTGGTCGCTGAGGTTCATCAGGCAGCCATTCATCTCCGGCGCGGAGATGCCGGTGAAATGGGTGTTGAGCAGGTTGCTCACCTGGCGCAGATGCTCCGGCTCCACCTGCAGCTGCAGGTGCATAAGCTGGCTCTTGACCCGGCTGTCTGACAGCATCACCACGGCGATAAAGCTGTCATCGCTGACAGCGATGAGCTCAAAGCGCTGCACCGTCACGGCCCGTTTGTGATCCGCCACGGCGTAGGCTGGGTAGCCCATAAGGCTGGAGGCCATCTGCCCCGCCTGAGCCACCACCTGGTCCAGCTGCTTCATCTGCCCGCCCAGGGCGGAGGTGATCTTTTCCGCTTCCTCGCCAGACACTGTGCGGTGCTCCATGAGCTCGTTGACATACAGCCGGTAGCCCTTGGCCGACGGCACGCGCCCGGCGGAGGTGTGTGGCTGCTCCAGGTAGCCCATCTCCACCAGGTCCGCCAGTTCATTGCGGATGGTGGCGGAGCTGATCTTGCCGGGCATCTGCTGGGCAATGGCCTTGGAGCCGATGGGCTCGGCGGACCGGATGTACTCCTCCGTGACGATCTTCAGTATTTGCTTTTTTCGATCCGTCAATTCCATAGCATTCTCCGTTTTAGCACTCCATTTCCTCGAGTGCTAAACGCAGTTTACCACCGGCATCCGCGATTGTCAAGGGCTGGCAATGTTAAACTATTGTGAACAAGCCAATGTTTTCCCTCTGGAAAAAGGCATCCCGAAGTACCCCCTTCACAAAGGATACTTCGGGATGTTTTGGTTTGTCCTTATCACTGCCGCGGGGGCTCTCCCCCCCTTTTCCAAGTCCGGTTTACCAGGGGATGCGGCCCTGGGGGAGCTGATTAGGCAGCTTGCCCTGCCGTCCCAGCACCGGCAGCAGCGCTTGAAACAAAAAGCCTATCATCAGTATCTGCAGCGGCAGGTACAGGGCGTTTTTCACGCCGCTGGTGACCATATAATACAGGTATCCCTTGCTGTAGAGAATGGCGCTCCACAGAGAGCCCAGGAAAACATTTTGGACGTTGGTGATTAGCTTTGCCAGGATGATGCGGCGCCAGGTGATCCGGGCCCGATAGAAAAACAGGGCATAGACTATGCAGCCCAAAATAGTGGTGAGCATATAGCCGGGAAAGTAGGGATAGCCCCCGGAGGAGAGAAAAAAGCTGAGAGTATCCTCCGCCGCGCCGAACAGGATCCCCATCACCGGGCCGCATACCAGGGAGCACAGGGCTCGGGCCAGGAAGGTGACGCTGATGGACAGCCCCTCCCCCACCCGGATGGTACAGTGGCTGAGGACGATGCAGGCGGCGATCATCAGTGCCGAAAACACTATAGAGCGATAGTTTTTTACCTCCAGGGCTGCAGTGCGCCAGTAGGCGCCGGAAAACGGAGTCTTAAAAATGGGCATAAAAATCCTCCTCTGTATCATCGGCAGTCCGGTAATACCGGATCAGCCGCACAGAGGAGCAGGGCAGCACAAAGCCGCCGGGCAGAGCGCTATGCGGCAGCGGGATGCGGAAAACGTAATGCAGGTGACCCGGTCGCCTTTCCTCCGACGGACAACTCCCCGTTCCGCCGGCGCTTGAACATGCGTTTTCCTACTCTGCCTGATGTTGATGGGGATAGTATACGACTTTTGACAGGTATTTGCAAGAGGGTACAGCACAAGAAGGGCGGCGGTCTATGGTCAGCCCGCCCCACGGAGGGCAAGAGATGCGATGGGATGGGACGATGTGGCCCATCGATCCTTATGGGTACGATGTCTTGAGGTGGTGGAGCGGGTGACTGCGAGGGTCACCCACACGGCTTGGATGATGGGTGCAAAAAAGCAGCCGTCCGGATAAACCGGACGGCTGCTTTGATGCGGGATTTATTCAGCCTTGGGAGCTTCCGCAGCCTTAGCGGCCTCGGCAGCAGCCTTGGCGGCAGCGGCCTTCTTTTCAGCAGCGGCCTTCTGCGCAGCCTTGAACTTCTCCTTCTCCTCGGGAGTGGGGATGGGCTCAATGGCGTTGCGGGGGCAGGCCTTGGCGCACATGGTGCAGTTCTTGCACTTGGAGTAGTCGATGACGGCCACATTGTTCACAACATGGATGGCATCGAACTTGCAGGTGCGCTCGCACATGCCGCAAGCAATGCAGGAATCGGCACAAACCTTGGTGACGGCGGGGCCCTTGTCCTTATTGGAGCAGTTGACGAACACCTTCTGCTTGTAGGGCACCTCCACGATCAGGTGGTGCGGGCAGGCAGCGCGGCAGGCGCCGCAGTTGGTGCACTTCTCCTTGTCCACCACGGCCACGCCGTCGATGACGTGGATGGCGTCGAACTTACAGGCCTTCACGCAGGTGCCGAAGCCGAAGCAGCCGTAACGGCAGGCCTTGGCGTCGCCGCCGCAGACCTTGGTGGCAGCCAGACAGTCCTCTACGCCGCGATACTCGAAGTTATCCTTGGCGTTGCAGCCACCGTTGCACAGCACGTGCGCCACCATCTTGTCGCCGGAGGGAGCCTCCATGCCCATGATGGCGGCGATCTTCGCCGCGTTCTCGGGGCCGGCGGGGGCGCAGGCGGTAACGGGAGCTTTGCCGGCCAGGATCGCCTCGGCGCAGCCGCCGCAGCCGGGATAGCCGCAGCCGCCGCAGTTGGCGCCGGCCAGGGCCGCCTGGATCTCAGGCAGGCGGGGATCCACTTCCACTTCAAAGACCTTTGCGGCCACGGCCAGGATCAGACCGAACACGATTGCAAGTACACCTAAAACGATGACTGCATACAAAATATTCATACTATCTTTTCCTCCTTACCAGACCTTCAGGCCGCTGAAGCCCATGAATGCCAGGGCCATCAGACCGGCGGTGACCAGCGCGATGGGGAAGCCATCGAAGGCCTTGGGGTTTTCACTGGAAACTTCCAGCTGCTCACGCACGGCGGCAAACAGGAAGATGGCCAGCAGGAAGCCCAGACCGCCGGTGATGCCGTACACCACGGAGCCGATGAAGCTGTAGTCGTTCTGCACGTTCAGCAGAGCAACACCCAGCACGGCGCAGTTGGTGGTGATCAGGGGCAGGTACACGCCCAGAGCGGTATACAGGGTGGGGATGTTCTTCTTCAGGAACATTTCCACAAACTGCACCAGGCCGGCGATGACCAGGATGAAGGCCACGGTCTGCATATAGCCCAGGCCCATAGCAACCAGGATCTTGTTGACGCCGAAGCACACGGCGGAGGCCAGGCCCATAACGAAGGTCACGGCGGCGCCCATGCCCACGGCGGTGTCGATCTTCTTGGACACGCCCAGGAAGGGGCAGATGCCCAGGAACTGGGCAAAGATAAAGTTATTGGTGAGAATAGCGCCAAGGGAGATGGCCAGCAAAGTTGTAACACTCATAACTTACTTACCCTCCTTTTTCTTAGCGCTCTTGGCCAGGGCCCACTGCATGAGAGCAATGAGGCAGCCCAGGGTCAAGAAGCCGCCCACAGGCAGCGTGAGGACTTTGATGCCGAACTCCTCGGGGAAGATGGTCACGCCGGGAGCGCTGCCCAAAGCGCCGCCGCCCAGGAGGCCGCCGCCGAACTTGCCGCTGCCCAGGAACTCACGGACAACGCACATGACGATCAGCACCAGGGTGTAGCCGATGCCCTGGCAGATACCGTCCACAGCAGAGGCGCCGATGCCGTTCTTGGAGGCAAAGCCCTCGGCACGGCCCAGGATGATGCAGTTCACCACGATCAGGGGGATGAACACGCCCAGGGAGCTGGACAGCGCAGGCACGAATGCCTTCAGCAGCAGGTCTACGCAGGTCACGAAGCCTGCGATGACCACGATATAGCAGGCGATACGCACTTCGTTGGGAATGATCTTGCGAAGCAGGGAAATGAAAATATTGGACAGGGTCAGAATGATGAGTACGCTGACGCCCATGCCCAGGCCGTTAAAGAACGAGGTGGTGATGGCCATGGTGGAGCACATGCCAAGCACCTGCACCAGCACGGGGTTCTGTGTAATCAGGCCCTCTTTGAGTTGCTTACCAAAATTCATAATTCAGCTCCTCCTTTCTTAGCCCAGGACATCGGCAACAGCCAGGGCCGCGTTGGCGCCCATGGTGATGCCCTTGGTGGAGACTGTGGCGCCGGAAATAGCGGTGATATTGCTGCCAACGACCAGGGAGCCGGCACCGCTGAGACCCACGAACTGATCCAGCACGGGCACGCCGGCGGAGTTGGGCTCATTGCCCACGACCTTGGTGCCGATACCGGAGGTCTCGGAATGGCTGACAACGGAGATGCCGGTGATGGCCTTATTGGCGTCCACACCCACCATCATCACGATGGTGCCCTGGGAGCCGGAGGCGGAGATCTTCATCACATAGCCGGCCTCGGCGCCGCCGTTGGTCACGGGGTACAGCTCCAGGATCTTGCCGCTCTGGGTGGCGGCAGCGGCGACCATATCATCGGTCACTTCTATTTTATCGCCGAACTCGCTGCCCTCGGGGGCCACGGCGCTCATGGCGATGCGGGTATTTTCGGCGTCGATCTCGGCGATCTTGTCTGCGGTGATGCTGTTGACAAAGCCCAAAAGGGCGGCAACCACCAGGGAGATAACGGTCAGAGTGCCGGCGACTTTCAGGATAAACTTACCGGGGATCTTCATTACTTCGTCGCCTCCTTCTTTTCCTTCTTCAGCGCACCATAGATGGTGGGACGGATGTACTTATCCAGCAGCCAGGTGGTGCAGTTCATGATCATGATGGAGTAGCACACGCCCTCGGGATAGGAACCGAAACGGCGGATAAACACGGTCAGCAGACCGCAGCCGATGCCGAAGATGGCCTGGCCCAGCTTGGTAACAGGGGAGGTAGCATAGTCGGTCGCCATGAAGATGGCGCCCAGCATCAGGCCGCCGCCGAACACATTATAAGCCATATACTCCACGCCGCTTACGCCGGCAGGAGCGGAGATGAGGCAGATGACCGCCACGGTGGCGATGTAAGCCACGGGAATCTGCCAGGAGATGACCTTACGCAGCAGCAGGTAGATGCCGCCCAGCAGGAGCATCAGCGCGGAAACCTCGCCCAGGGAGCCGCCGATGCGGCCGATGAACATATCACCCAGGGTGTATGTATTGGTCAGGGTCTCCCAACCGGCAGCGTCCACGCCCTTCATGAGCATCATGGGAGTGGCAGCGGTGACGATATCGGCGTTGCTGCCCACAACGGCGGCCTTCTCTCCCACCTTGACCCAGTTACCGGCCATGACGCTGGCATAGCTGGCCAGCAGAATGGCACGGCCCGCCAGGGCGGGGTTGAGGAAGTTGCAGCCGATGCCGCCATAGAGCTGCTTGACCAGCACGATGGAGAAGAACGCGCCGATAATAATCATCCAGTAGGGGATCTGCACGGGGCAGACAAAGGCCAGCAGGATACCGGTGACCACAGCGGACAGGTCGCCGATGGAGCTGGATTTCTTCATGACCTTGCGGTACAGCCACTCCCAAACCACGCAGGCCGCCACGGACACCAGGGTGACCGTCAGGGCGCGCCAGCCGAACACATAGATGCCCATGATCAGAGCGGGCATGAGGGCGATGATCACATCCAGCATGATGGAGCGGGTGTCCTCATTGCTGCGGATATGGGGGGAGGAGGATGCGATCAGCTTCAAGCTTTTATAATCCGTCATTGCTTACGCCTCCTTCTTCTCTTCGGCTGCCTTCTTCTCGGCCTCGGCCTTTGCCTTGGCAGCCATTCTTGCGTTATTGACCTTCTGCTTGCCCATGCGGAACATATGGGTCAGGGGCAGACGGGCGGGGCAGGTGTAGGCGCAGGCGCCGCACTCGATGCAGTCCATGCCGTGCAGAACATTCTGCCAGGTATCCACATCGCCCTTCTGCAGGTACTTATACATGAAGACGGGCTCCAGGCGCATGGGGCACACGCCCACGCACTTGCCGCAGCGGATGCACTGGGGCTCGGCCACATACTTCTCCTCGTCGCCGGCGAAGGCCAGCATGGCGCCGGTGCCCTTGCCCACGGTGACGTCCACATCATACTGAGCCAGACCCATCATGGGGCCGCCCATAATCAGCTTATAGGTGTCCTCCCGCAGGCCGCCGCAGGCGTCAAACAGATCGGTGATGGGGGTGCCGATGGGGCACTCGATGTTCTTGGGCTCGATAACGCCGGAGCCGGAGACAGTGACGATCTTGCTCACCACGGGCATACCGGTGTAAACAGCCTTGTAAATAGAACAAGTGGTGTTCAGGTTAAAAATGCAGCAGCCGGCATCAGCGGGCAGCTTGCCGGAGGGAACCTGCCGGCCGGAGATGGCCTGGCAGAGCTGCTTTTCAGCGCCCTGGGGGTAACGGGTGTGCAGCACCTCCACCACCACGGGAGCCTTCAGCTCGGCGATGGTCTTGTTCAGCACGTCCGCCGCGTTCTGCTTGTTGGCCTCCACGCCGATGTAGACCTTATCCACACCGAAGCACTTGGCCAGAAGGGTAGCGCCCTTGATGACCTGCTCGGGCCGCTCCAGCATGGTGCGGTGGTCGCCGGTGATGTAGGGCTCGCACTCGGCGGCGTTGATGATCACATAGTCCACCTTGCCGAGACCGGAGCTGATCTTCACATGGGTGGGGAAGGTCGCACCGCCCTGACCCACGATACCGGCGTTCTTGACGATCTCCACCAGCTGCTCGGGCGTCAGGCTGTCGGGATCCTCAACGGGATGAATGTCCGGACACACGGTGTTCTGCTTGTCGTTTTCAATGACCACGCTCATCATGGTGCCGCCCATAGAGAAGGGGCGGGGCTCCACGGCCTTTACAGTGCCGGAAACGCTGGCATGAATGGGTGCGGATACGAAACCGCCGGGCTCGCCGATCAGCTGGCCCACAGTAACCTTGTCGCCCACGGAAACCACGGGCTTGCAAGGCGCACCGATGTGCATAGACATGGGAATGACCACCTCAGCCGGGGCTGCCAGCTGCTCGATGGCCTTTTCATTGGTTGCGGCCTTCATGTCATTGGGATGAACGCCGCCAAAGAAAGCTTGTGCCATTGTCTTTCACCTCATCTTACTTCAGGGTGGCCCTATGCCACCCCATACTGAAAGTAATATTACAACAAATTCGGGCCTTTGTCCACCCCTATCCGATGGGATTTGCGGTATTTTTTGACAAATTATGAATTAAGATGCCGTGAAAAAGCGCCTCCCTCCGTAAATTCAACAGGAAATGGTTCTGCCTCTTGTTTTTTTCGGGCAGGTGTGTTACATTGACAATACACATTATAAATAAATAAGAAGTCACATTGCAATAGGAGATGAATTTATGCTGAATCGGATTGAACTGAAGCAAAACGCCAAAGCCATTACCAAATCAGCCCGGGTCTCCGCGTATCAGATGACCCTGCTATATCTGGTGATCCGATTTGCGCTGAGTCTGGCAGACAACTATGTGTCCGCCGATGACGGTACATGGGTGCAGATCGGAGATATGCAGTTTCAGGTGCGATCCCTCTTTCACCACGCTGCCTTCCCTACGCCGGTGGTAGTGTTCGTGTCCGTTTTGGTCTGGCTGCTGGGCTGCGTGCTGGCCGCCGGATATATTCTGTATCACCAGGGTGTGCGCCGGGGTGAGGAAATGCCCATCGCCTCCCTGTTTGACGGGTTCGGCTTTGTGGGAAAGATCGTACTGCTGAATCTGGTGATGGCGGTGTTTATCGCCCTGTGGAGCATGCTGCTGATCGTGCCCGGCATCATCGCCGCCTACCGCTACCGCTTCGCCCTGTATAACCTGTGCGAAAACCCGGAGCTGGGCGTGATGGATGCGCTGAACATGAGCAAGGCGCAGACCAAGGGCCACAAGCTGGATCTGTTCGTGCTGGACCTGACATTCATCGGCTGGGGCCTCCTCTGTGCCCTGACCTTGGGCATCCTCTCCATTTGGATCACCCCTTATATCCAGCAAACTGATCTGGGCTACTTTGAGGCCATTAAGGCGGAAAAGGGCATCGGCCGGATACCCGGGCGGAGCCCCGATGAGGACGAAACCTTCCGCCATGATGACAGATTCTGAATTTGCAAAAAGGACACCGCTGCTGCGGCGTCCTTTTTCTTGAAATAGGGTAAAAAATACAGTATAATGGGGCTATAAATCCCACGGAGGTGTGTATGGAGCGTATCAGCAAGGAGAATTATTATCTGGACATTGCCCAGACCGTATTGGAGCGGGCCACCTGCCTGCGGCGCATTTACGGCGCTATCATCGTGAAAAACGACGAAATCATCTCCACCGGCTACAACGGCGCACCCCGGGGCCGGCGCAACTGCGTAGACATGGGCTACTGCACAAGGGAAGCCCTGCGGGTGCCCCGGGGAGAGCGGTATGAACTGTGCCGCAGCGTCCACGCCGAGGCCAACGCCATCATCTCCGCCTCCCGGCGGGATATGGTGGGCGGCACCCTGTATCTGGTGGGCAAAAACGCCCAAACCGGGGAAATTTTGGGCGATGCCACCAGCTGCGCCATGTGCCGGCGGATGGTCATCAATGCGGGCATTGTCCGGGTGGTGATCCGAAAAACGCCTACGGAGTTTGAAATCGTGGATGTGGCGGAATGGGTGGAAGGCGACGACCTGCCGTTTGCGGAAAATATCGGCGGCTGACATGCCCGGCAAAAAGGCTTACAGTCTGCTGCGCGCATCATTTTGCCGCAAGCGGCGAAATTCCGTGCCGGCAGCCTGCGAGGAATTTTTCCCCATGCGCATGTCGCGGCGGAAAATGATTTGAGTTTCTTGCCGCCTGCGGGCGGCAAGCTCTGCGAAACTTTTGTCCTTTTCCCCGGGAGGCCCGGGGTTCTATACAAATTAACAGTAAGGAGTGCGGTAAGAATGTTGAACGAAAGGAAAACGGAAGCCTACTGCGCCATTTTGGCGGAGGAGCTTCGCCTGGCCACCGGGTGTACTGAGCCCATCGCCGTCGCGTATTGTGCTGCAAAGCTGCGCGAGGTGCTGGGCGGTAAACCGGAAAAAGTGCTGGCCGAGATCAGCGGAAATATCCTGAAAAACGTAAAATCCGTGGTGGTGCCCAACACCGGCGGACGCCGGGGCATCGAGGCCGCCATTGCCGTGGGCATCGTGGCCGGAGACGCCGAGGCGGAGCTGCAGGTGCTCTCCAAGGTCACCGAGGCAGACGTGGCGCACATCCAGGAATACCTGGACCATACGGACATCACCGTCACCTGCCCGGAAACTCCCTGCCTGCTGGACATCCGGCTCACTGGCTGGCTGGATGGGCACAGGGCCGTGACCCGGGTGGCCAACAACCACACGAACCTGGTGTACATCGAAAAAGATGGTCAGGTGCTGCTGGAAAAACCCGAGAGTGCATCGGCGGAGGACAACCTCCAGGACAAGAGCGTGCTGAACGTAAAAGACATTCTTACCTTTATTGAAACCGTGGACATAGAGCGGATACGGCCCCATATCAGCCAGCAGCTCCGGTGCAACGGCGCCATCGCCGCCGAGGGGCTTCGGGGGAACTGGGGCGCTAACATCGGCTCCACCCTGCTCTCCACCGGCAGCGGCATCGAGACCGAGGCCCGGGCCTGGGCTGCGGCGGGGTCCGACGCACGGATGAACGGGTGCGAGATGCCGGTGGTCATTTGCTCCGGCAGCGGCAACCAGGGCATTACCGCGTCGGTGCCTGTGTGGCGGTACGGCCTGTTTATGGGGGCGAGCGAGGAAAAAATTCTCCGGGCTGTGGCCCTGTCGGACCTTATTACCATCCACCAGAAAACCGGCATCGGACGGCTCAGCGCCTATTGCGGCGCGGTGTCCGCTGGAGTGGGCGCGGGCTGCGGCATTGCCTGGCTCCGGGGCGCGGACTACGATGGCATCAGCCACACCATCTGCAACGCTGTGGCCATGATCTCCGGATGCATCTGCGACGGAGCCAAGGCCAGCTGTGCCAGCAAGATCGCCATGGCCGTGGGCACGGGCATCCTGGGGTACAACATGTACCTGGGCGGCAACAATTTCCGGCCCGGCGACGGCATAGAGGGCGCGGACGTGGAGGAGACCATACGCAATGTGGGCATCCTGGCTTCCAAGGGCATGCACGAAACGGACCGGGTGATCTTGAATATCATGACGGGCCGGTAAATGCGAAAAAATCAGCAGATACGGTTCAGCCGTACCTGCTGATTTTTTGGGAGATTACGGATTGCCACAGCCAGTGTGCGCACCGGCTTGGCAATGACATTGCACAAGGATCGCAGCGCTTGACGGCGAAAAATCGCACAGGCGGGGCTTTGCCCCGCCTGTGCGCATAATTTGATGCAGTTTATATGGGCGGATCAGTCCAGACGCACGGCCGTACCGCTGGCGGTGACCATCAGCATGCCGTTATCGGCGCCCAGGACCTCATAGTCAATGTCCACACCCACCACGGCATCGGCGCCCAGCTGGGCCGCCCGCTGCTCCATTTCGGCCAGGGCCTGCTGGCGGGCGTTGATGAGCTCCTCCTCGTAGGTGCCGGAGCGGCCGCCGAAGAAGTTGCTGAGCCCGGCCACAAAGTCCTTGACGAAGTTCACACCGGCGATGACCTCGCCGAAAACAACGCCCTTATATTCCGTGATGCGGCGGCCCTCCACAGAGGGGGTAGTGGTTACGATCATGTGTTCTCCTCCCTATTATTTATACTCCGGGGCGTCCGGGGTGCGGCGGTGCAGCAGGGGCTTGCCCTCGGCGTCCACCAGGACGGTGAGGCCGCCGGAATAGCCGCTGGCGTGGTAGAGGTATTGCACGCCGGTTTGGGTGTCCACCCAAATTTCGGTGCAGGTGATGAGCCCGCTCTCGTCCAGCACCTTGACAAAGCGGCCGGTTTCTTTCTTGGCCATAGTGTCTTACGCCTCCGGCTTATCGTCGGACAGGATGGTCTTGGCGCTGGCAGCCAGGCCCGCCAAGCCCTGGATCTCGCTGGGGATGATGAGCTTGGTGGCCTTGCCGTCGGCCACCTTTTCCAGGGCCTCCAGGGCCTTGAGCTTGATGACCTGGTCATTGGGAGCAGCCTCGTTCAGCAGCTTCAGAGAATCCGCCATGGCCTGCTGCACCTTCAAAATAGCAGTAGCCTCGCCTTCAGCCTGCATGATGCGCGCCTGCTTCTGGGCGTCCGCCTTCAAAATGGCGGACTGCTTCTCGCCCTCGGCCACCAGGATCTTGCTGGCCTTCTCGCCCTCGGCCTGGAGGATGGACTCCCGGCGCTCGCGCTCGGCCTTCATCTGCTTTTCCATGGCGTTCTGAATTTCACGGGGCGGCAGGATGTTCTTCAGCTCCACCCGGTTGACCTTGATGCCCCAGGGATCCGTGGCCTCGTCCAGGATGGAGCGCATCTTGGCGTTGATGGTGTCGCGGCTGGTAAGGCTCTGGTCCAGCTCCAGCTCACCGATGATATTACGCAGGGTGGTGGCGGTGAGGTTTTCAATGGCGCTCATGGGGTACTCCACGCCGTAGGTGTAGAGCTTGGGGTCGGTGATCTGGAAGTAGACGACGGTGTCGATCTGCATGGTGACATTGTCCTTGGTGATCACGGGCTGGGGGTCGAAATCCGCCACCTGCTCCTTCAGGCTCACCTTTTTTACCACGCGCTCAATGAATGGCACCTTCAGGTGCAGACCCACGCCCCACACGGAGTGAAATGCACCCAGCCGCTCCACCACATAGGCCTTGGATTGCTGGACGATCTGTATGTTGCTGACGATAAGGATCAGGATCAGAACCACCAGGATCGCCAAAGCAACCGTTCCGATATTGATGTCTTCAAACATGTTTTTTCCTCCCTGTTTAATAATATAAATGTTGTTTTTATTGTAACCGATCCACGAACAGCTTTACCCCCTCCATACGCACGGTGCGCACCAGGGTGCCCTCCGGCAGCACTTCGCCGGATTCGCTGCGGGCTGACCAGGTCTTGCCGTCTACATACACCGCTCCGGAGGGAACCGTGTTGTCAATAGCTTCTGTGACCCGGGCCTCCCTGCCCAGCACGGCATCGGCATTGGTGGGAACGATGCTCTTGTCCAGCATCTTGCGCACCAGGGGCCGGGTGGCCACCAGCGCCGCAATGGACACCGCAAAAAACAGCACCACCTGCAGCCATATGGGGGCCTCGCAGATGGCGGCGATGAGCCCCGCCGCGCTGCCCAGCACGAACCAGATGGATACCAGCCCCACGGTGACGGCCTCCACCACGCCGAAGATCACCATGGCGGCGATCCAGATGACCATTTCCATTTCCGCTTTTCCTCCTTTCAGACACAGTCCCAAAAAGCCCGCCAGCAGTGCCACGCCCAGCAGGATGCCGGCGGCCAGCCACTTGTTCCGGGGGGACAGATTGCTCACAAAGGCGGCCACCGACGCCTTCAGCGGCACGGCGGGAGATATTTCCCGGGAAATGGGTTCGTTTTCCCCCTGCTCAAACAGATCGTTGAGCGTTACGCCGTACTGCCGGCAGATGAACAGCAGCTTCTCCATCTCCGGATAGCCCTTGCCGGACTCCCACTTACTCACTGCCTGGCGCGACACCTGCAGCTGCTCGGCAAACTGTTCCTGGGTTAGGCCGCTGCGGCGGCGCAAAAGCTGCAGCCGTTCTCCAAAAGCCATATCCTTCCTCCCTCTATATGGTATCATGGTATCAAAAAAACGGGGCTTTGTCTATCAACCTGGGTTTGCGCCGCGATTTTTTCCGCGCAACTTGAGGTTGCACCCATGTCTTTCCTTTATTATACAGGATAAGGCGCCGGAAGACCACTGTTTTTTCTTGCACTTTTTCCATTTCTATTTTATACTGAAGGCAGAATGAAAAAGTTTTGAGGTGCTTGCATGGCAACGTATATGATCCCCTGTCTGCTGGGGCTGGAGAAATTGGTGGGCGACGAAGTAAGGCGTCTGGGCCTTAAAAACGTCCGGGTGGAAAACGGGCGCATTTTCTGCAGCGGCACCGACGTCGACTGCGCCCGGCTCAACATCAATCTCCGCTGCGGCGCCCGGGTGCTGCTGGTGCTGGGGGAGTTCCCGGCCAGGGGCTTTGAGGAACTGTTCCAGGGGGTGAAGGCCATCCCCTGGGAGGACTATATCCCCAAGGACGGAGCCTTCCCGGTGAAGGGCTACTCCATCACCAGCCAGCTCCACTCCGCCCCTGCCTGCCAGTCCATTGTGAAAAAGGCCATGGTGGAGCGGCTGAAAAGCCGGTACGGCCTGGAGCAGTTCCCGGAAACGGGGGTAAAGTACCAGGTGCGCTTCTCCATTTTCAAAGATCAGGTGGTCATCGGGTTGGACGGCTCCGGCGAGGGGCTTTACAAGCGGGGCTACCGGGCCGTAGGGGTGGAGGCCCCCCTGCGGGAGACCCTGGCGGCGGCCATGGTGCTGCTGTCCCGCTATCGGGGGCGGGATCCCTTCTGCGACCCCTTCTGCGGCAGCGGGACCATTCCTATTGAGGCGGCCCTCATCGCCAAGAACCGGGCCCCGGGTTTGGACCGCAGCTTTGACGCCCAAAGGTGGGCCTTCCTGCCCCAAAGTGCCTGGCTGGACGCGGCGGACGAGGCCATGGACAAGGAGTTCCACGGAAAATACGACATCTGGGGCGGGGACATCGACCCCCGGGCCATCGACATTGCCAAAAGCAACGCCGCGAAGGCCGGGGTGGAGGACTGCGTCCGCTTTGATGTGGCGGACATGAAGGACTTCCGCCGGGACAGCCAATATGGGCAGCTTGTGACCAATCCCCCCTATGGTGAGCGGCTCATGGATCGGGCGGAGGCGGAGGCGCTGTACCGGGAGTTTGGCTGGGTGTGGAAGCGTCTGCCCGAGGGCTGGCGGACGCTGGTGCTCAGCAGCCACACAGAATTTGAGCGCACCTTCGGCCGCCCGGCGGACAAGAAGCGCAAGCTCTATAACGGCATGCTCAAGTGCGATCTGTTTATGTATGGGAACGTGTAGTCTTTAGGAGAAGAACGGATTGCCACAGCCAGTTTGCGAACTGGCTTCGCACTGACATATTACGAGAGCTGCAGTGAGCGGCGGGACACACGGGTCCCGCCCTACAGGATATTGTTTTGTAGGGGCAGACGCCCCTGTGGATGGGTTGCAAGAAGTGCCTGCCGCCGGACCGATGTGGCCATCGGCCCCTACGGGGGACCCGGAAGTCCGTTTAGGCAGGCCCGGGAAATTTGTTTTCAGTTTATACACAAATTCTAATTTATGCCTGCTATAATGGCGCTATGTGTTCTTATTCTTTTCCATGATCGGAGGGTCTTATGAAACATATTTTTATCATCAATCCCACGGCCGGCAAGTCCGACAGCCGTCAGCGTATTTACGACATGGCTGATGCACTGCGCACCCGGCATGATCTGGATGTGCAGTGTATCCTCACCAAGCGCCAGGGCCACGCCACGGAGCTGGCGCAGAAGCTGTGCCAAACCGGCGAGGATCTGCGCTTTTACGCCTGTGGCGGCGACGGCACCGTCAACGAGGTGGCCAACGGCATCATTGGCTTTGATAATGCCGCCATGACCGTTATCCCCATCGGCACCGGCAATGACTTTCTCAAGAACTTCGGCGCTGATCTGGAAAAGTTTAAGGACGCCGAGAATCTGTGGAACGGGCCCCAGTTCCCCATGGATGCCATCCAGGTCAACGACCGCATCGCCCTGACCATCGCCTGCTCCGGCATCGACGCAAGGGTGGCCAAGGATGTCCATAAGTTCAGCGAAAGCCCCATTCTGGACGGCAAGACCAGCTACATCGTGTCTCTGGCCGTAAACTTCCTCTTTAAGGGCATCGGCTCCCACTGGACTGTGACCCTGGACGGGGTGTCTGTGAAGAAAGATTATTCCTTAGTAGCCGTGTGCAACGGGCGCTATTACGGCGGCGGCTTCATGCCCGTGGCCGAGGCCCGGATGGACGACGGCGTGCTGAATACCCTGGTGGTGGATAAAGTCAGCCGCAGTACATTTTTGAAGTTCGTTGGCCCCTATTCCAGGGGCGACTATTACCTCTTCCCCCATTTGGCCCACTGCTCCACCGCCAAGGACATCGTCATCGACTCGGAGAAGAAGGACATCGTCACCTGCCTGGACGGCGAGTGCGTCACCACCGACCACGTCCATATCCGTCTGGCGGATAAAAAGCTGAATTTCTTCGGCCCCGACGGCTGTGACTGCAATGCCACCGCCCGGGACATCGCTCCGGCAGATGCCGAAATGTGAATTTTTTGTAATTTCCCAAAATACCCCTTGAAAAACGCGATAGTTGTGGTATTATAATCAGCGTTAGCACTCCTGTGTTTTGAGTGCTAACGCTGAATTCGTTTTAGATTTAAGGATATAAGGAGGAAACGACTATGAAACTGACACCGCTTTCTGACCGCGTGGTTCTGAAAATGACCGAGGCGGAGGAGACCACCAAGGGCGGCATTATCCTCACCGGTTCCGCCAAGGAGAAGCCCTCTGTGGCGGAAGTTATCGCTGTGGGCCCCGGCGGTATGGTGGACGGCAACCCCGTGACCATGACCGTGAAGCCCGGCGACAAGGTCATCACCGATAAGTACGCCGGCACCAAGATCACCCTGGAGGATGTGGAGTACATCATTGTGAAGCAGGGCGATATTTTGGCCATCGTTGAGTAAGAAACTTCAAGGGGGAGCAGGCTCCCCCTTGAGGATCCCCCTGGCAGCCCGCTGCGCGCACTCGCTTCGCTCGCACACTTGCTGGGCTGAGAAGTATTTTTTGCCACGCGCATGTCGCGGCAAAAAATGATTTAAATTTTTTGCGGCTGAAGCCGCAAACTCTGCGAGACTTTATTTCGTTTATAATTATCTGCAATATAGGAGGCAATCAATATGTCTAAAATTATCAAGCGCGGCGACGAGGCCCGGAAGGCTCTGGAGTCCGGCGTCAATCAGCTGGCCGATACCGTAAAGGTCACCCTGGGCCCCAAGGGCCGCAATGTGGTGCTGGATAAGAAGTTCGGCTCTCCCCTGATCACCAACGACGGCGTATCCATCGCCAAGGAGATCGAGCTGGACGATCCCTTCGAGAACATGGGCGCACAGCTGGTGCGCGAGGTGTCCACCAAGACCAACGATGTGGCCGGCGACGGCACCACCACCGCCACCCTGCTGGCTCAGGCCATGGTCCGGGAGGGCCTGAAGAACCTGGCTGCCGGTGCCAATCCCATCGTTATGAAGAAGGGCATGGCTAAGGCTGTGGACGCCGCCGTGGCATCCATCCACGCCCAGAGCCAAAAGGTTAACGGCTCCGATGACATCGCCCGTGTGGGTACCGTGTCCTCCGGCGACGCCTTTATCGGCAAGCTCATTGCCGAGGCCATGGAGAAGGTCAGCGCCGACGGCGTCATCACCATTGAGGAGTCCAAGACCGCCGAGACCTATTCCGAGGTGGTGGAGGGCATGATGTTTGACCGCGGCTATATCACCCCCTACATGGTCACCGACACCGAAAAGATGGAAGCCGTTATCGACGACGCTTACATCCTCATCACTGACAAGAAGATCTCCGTTATCTCCGAGATTCTGCCCCTGCTGGAGCAGCTGGTCCAGGCGGGCAAGAAGCTGTTCATCATCGCCGAGGATGTGGAGGGCGAGGCCCTGAGCACCCTGATCGTCAACCGTCTGCGGGGCACCCTGAACGTGGTGTGCGTCAAGGCTCCCGGCTTTGGCGACCGCCGCAAGGAAATGCTCCAGGATATCGCCGTCCTCACCGGCGGCCAGGTCATCAGCGAGGAGCTGGGCCTGACCCTGAAGGATGCCACCGTGGATATGCTGGGTCGTGCCCGTCAGGTGAAGGTGACCAAGGAGAATACCATCATCGTGGACGGCGCCGGCGACAAGCAGGCCATTGCTGACCGCGTGGCCCAGATTCGCAGCCAGATCGGCATGACCACCAGCGACTACGACAAGGAGAAGCTCCAGGAGCGCCTGGCCAAGATGGCCGGCGGCGTGGCCGTCATCAAGGTGGGTGCTGCTACCGAGACGGAGATGAAGGAGAAGAAGCTCCGCATTGAGGACGCTCTGAATGCCACCAAGGCCGCCGTGGAAGAGGGTATCGTGGCCGGCGGCGGCACCATCTATGTGAACACCATCCCCGCCGTCACCGCTCTGCTGGATCAGGTGGAGGGCGACGAGAAGACCGGCGTGCAGATCGTGGCCAAGGCTTTGGAGGAGCCCATCCGTCAGATCGCAGCCAACGCAGGCCTGGATGGCTCCGTGATCCTGGAGAAGGTCCGTTCCTCCGGCAAGAATGGCTACGGCTTCGACGCCTACAAGGAGGAGTACTGCGACATGATCGCCAGCGGCATCGTGGATCCCGCCAAGGTGACCCGCTCCGCTCTGGAGAACGCCGCCAGCGTCTCCGGCATGGTGCTAACCACCGAGTCCCTGGTGGCCGATAAGCCCCAGCCTGCGGCTCCCGCAGCTCCCGCCCCCGATATGGGCGGCATGGGCGGCATGTACTAATTCCCCGAAAAGTCAATTGCCAAGGCATGAAGCAAGGCGGCACACAGAAGTGTGCCGCCTTGGGGTTTTTATAGGGATAGGTGTTGCGGGGCGGGTCAGCGGATGACGAAGGGGGCGGTGATCCAGATGTCGCCTGCGTCGGTCTTAATGGGAATGACGATTTGGTACTCGCCGCCGGGCAGGGATTTTCCACCTTCACGCCATTGTCTAGTAAAAAACTCCTGGCGGCCCGGTTTCAGTTCCAAGAAATAATTGGTGTGTCTGCTTTCATCCTCCTTGACTTTGCACCAGACGCCGCCTTTTTTGCACAGGAGGTCAAAGCCATCGGAGCATTGCACCGTCTCGGTGCCAATATTTATAAGCCGGTAGGAGCCCCAGGTCTTATTGAATGCGTCAAATACCGCGACCACGGGGGTTCCGGAGTTCGTTACATCGGGGTCAACTTCGTAAGGGTTGCCATGGTTGGTAATGAGCCAGGGACGGGCGACGAGGAGATAGACGAGCACGGCGATGACCACGGCAGCCAGAGGTAGGACGAGGGCAAGGCGTTTTTTCATGGGGGTCTCTCCTTTTCTTTTTTATGTGTGGGACAGGGGGTACGGGGACGCATCGTTTTTCTTTCTTTTGCGTGTTAATTATATAATATAATTCCTATGTGCGCAATACAAGAGCAGGAAATTCACAGAATAGTTAAAAAAGAATTGCAAAACACAGATGGGGCGACGGGCGGGGCAGGGCCCCGCCGCGCCGGATGGGCGATTTATATATTATCGAATGGTCACGGTTCCCGAGGCCATAGTGCTTCCGAGAGAAATTGTCTTCACAAGGCGGCTTTCGGGGCGGGGGCCGTCACCTACATAGCCGATAGAAACCGTCGTTTCACCGATAAGGGAAACGCTGGAGGCAGAGCCAACATAGCTCATGAGGTTATATACCCCAACGCCGCTGGGAGCCTGATTGGGCGAACCGCTGCCGTCCCAGTCCGTGGACGCAACTCCGCCCAGCGTACCGAAGCTGAACTTATGCACGCTGGAGGTATCATAGCCATTCGTTGTGCCGATCGTCTTGGTGATGGATGTGACGGGCAGCCGAACGGTGGCAAAACCATAGCTGCTTAGGTCGGTCAGGCTCGTGCCGAAGAAATAGGGGATATACATCGTGACAGCGCTGGAGCTGGAGGGCGGGTTCGATGTCACGATGACCATGTCCGCATCTCTGCCGCGCATGGTAATATTGGCGCTGAAAACTCTGATGGGGCCGGTGGCCGAGGTGTCATAGCTGGCCTTGATATAGGTCAGGAGTGCAGAATTGCTGGTATTCAGCTTGGAATAGAACTTGAAGTTGCCATTACGGGGAACAGAAGAAGGGAAGTAAAGAGACAGCGCCGCGCCATTTTTGCCGTCGGGCAGTCTAATATAAGTCGTTCTCTGGTGGATCGCGCCAACATCGGAAGCGTAGGTTACAGGTGCATTCTGCATCTCAAGGCTCTGGGCTGCGTCCTGAATATCTGCATACTCCTCATTGACCTGGTAAATATTATCCGTGAATGTGCCGAACTCAAGCTGGACGGGGTTGCCGGTCTCATTCAGGGCGCCAACAGAAGCATACACATAGGAGCGCTGGGCCTGGTAGTCATAGCTGACCAGCAGGGTCATAGGCTCGCTGCCAGCCGTACCCACGAGGTTGGCCAGGATGGTCTTTCCCTGGGTGTCCTGGGCCGTATAGTAGTCGCCGGAGGCCAGGAAAGGCAGCCGGGTGCCATTATACGGGAGCATACCGCTGGCCATGCACTTGTTGTCCTGCGTGACGGTCAGGGCAAGCTGGATATTACTGTCATCCTCCTGGACGGCAGTAAGGCTTTGGGTGCTGACGGAAGCGGGCAGGGCGCTCTCCGTGATGCTGAGGCATTCCTGTTCCGGGGCATTCTCAGCCGCCCAGGCGGGAACAGAAAGGGTCAGGCAGATACACGCTGCCAAAAGCGCACACGGGGTCCGCTTCATCCATTTGTGTAAACTCATAAGTAATCCCCCTGTTTTCTTTTTTATTTTAGGATTTGAATGTGTTGCGGGGGTTGCTTACGGGCAGGTTTTTGTGATCGGGGGGAGTTTTGTGGTTTCCCCATTATTGATCGAGCAGAATGCTTTCCGTGTGTAGGCCTGCCCTCTCCGCACGGTATGGGTCTTGGACATGTCCAGCTTATTTGTGTCTCGCCCTGTCCAAATCACTACCGGGGCGGAACCACGCCACAATTCCATAGTCACGCCGATGGTCTTTCCTGCTTCAGTAATCCCCACGCGGCAAGTCGCTGTTGTCCCATTGAATTCCAAATTGGCTTTTGGAACTACAGCTCGGGCAACTGCGGCATGAGCCACGGTCAGATCGAGCAGGAGATCACAAAGCATGGCTGCGAAAGCAAGTTGTTTTTTCGCATATACATCACCTCCTCTCTTTTCTGTCCAGCCATGAGCAAAACTCCAAAAGAGTAGTAATTGCAATGGCTCTCGGCCATGGCTGAAGCCGAAAATCACTCATATGGTATAGAAAGCGGAGCCCCTTT
>CAVKFX010000009.1:0-12160 GCA_963655625.1 uncultured Eubacteriales bacterium
CCCCGGGGCACCCTGATCCGGGACGCGGAGACCGGCGAAATTATCAAGGATATGTCGGACAAGGAGCCCTTTGTTCTGTGCAAGGGCGGCCGGGGCGGCTGGGGCAACCAACATTTTGCCACCCCCACCCGGCAGGTGCCCCGCTTTGCCAAGGCGGGCCTGCCCGGGGAGAGCCACGATGTGATCCTGGAGCTGAAGCTGCTGGCGGATGTGGGACTGGTGGGCTTTCCCAATGTAGGCAAATCCACGCTTTTAAGCGTTGTGAGCAAGGCACACCCCAAGATCGCCAATTATCATTTTACCACCCTGTATCCTAATTTGGGCGTGGTGTATGTGGATGACGGCGTCAGCTTCGTCATGGCGGATATTCCCGGCATCATCGAGGGGGCCAGCGAGGGCGCGGGCCTGGGCCACGATTTCCTGCGGCATATTGACCGCTGCCGGCTGCTGGTCCACCTGGTGGATGTCTCCGGCAGCGAGGGCCGGGACCCGGTGGCGGATTTTGACGCCATCAATGAGGAGCTGAAAAATTATTCTCCGGAGCTTGCCAGGCGCCCCCAGATCGTGGTGGGCAACAAGACGGATCTTCTGCAGGATCCGGAGCAGCTGGAGACCCTTAAAAAGCATGTGGAGGAGGCGGGCTACACCTTCCTGGAGATGTCCGCCGCCACCCACCAGGGGACCCGGGAACTGGTGCAGACCATCGGGCGCATGCTCACCCAGCTGCCGCCGGTGGTGGTGTATGAGCCGGAGTATGTGCCCCGCCCGCCGGAGGTGGATACCTCCCAGCCCCTCAATATCCAGGTGGAGGACAACATCTGGCTGGTGGAGGGCCCGTGGCTGCAGCGGCTCATGGCCAACATCAATTTCTCCGACTATGAGAGCCGGATGTATTTCGATAAAATGCTGCGCCAGAGCGGTCTGTTTGACCGGCTGGAGCAGATGGGCATCCAGGACGGGGACATTGTCTCCATGTACGACCTGGAGTTTGAGTATCAGCATTAATTCAAAGAGACGCGCAGGAGAAAACTCCTGCGCGTCTCAGCGCATATGAGCGTATCCCTGTCATTCCGAGGAGCGAAGCGACGTGGGAATCCGTCTTTTATTCCGCCGGGAAATCCTCCCGGTCCGCCATGTGCATGATGGATACCTCATAGGCGGTGCGCTGCTGGGCGGTGCCGCCTTCGACTTTTATGTAGGTCCGGCTCTGGACCCGCCCCTCGGCGCAGAAACCGTCGCCGGTCTCCAGCTCGGCGGCCTGCCGCGCCAAAAGGCCCCAGCAGATCACCGGCAGATAGTCCGACCGGCCGCACCGGCGGTTCACCGCCAGCAGGATGTCGCAGATCTCCCGGCCCAGGGGGGTGCTGCGCAGCACCGGGGGCTTGCATACCGCGCCGCACAGGCAGATGCGGTTAGCCGGGCTTGCGTCGGGCGTCAGGGTCAGACTCCGGGCAAAAACGGAGAGAATGAGCCGCCGCCCCTGACCGCTGCGGTTGTTGAACGAGCGCAGCTGCCCTATAATAGAAACGGTGTCGCCCACCTGCAGCTCCTCCGGCAGCAGGCTTTGGCGCGCCAGCACCGGCAGCTCGTCATTCTGTCCGGAAAGACGCGGCACGGACAGCATAAAGCGGTAAAAAGTCTCCCCGTGGTTGGTGTGGGACGGTTCCGGGAGCGTTAGCACCTCTCCGCAGAGTTCCACGCGGTTATAGCAATCCTCCATGGCATTGACCATTCCTTTCGCTTTGGCGGTAGATTTCCATGGAACACTATATGGCTTTGCTCCGAAGAATATGCTCTTTTCAACCGGGAAAAAATGCGGTATAATGACCATCAAATAAAAAACACACGCAGAAAACGAAAGGAGAAAAGACCGTGCGATATAAAGGAAAGGTATACCGTCCCCCCAGCGAGGCCTACAGCCTCATTGTTCAGGTGACCTATGGCTGCAGCCACAACCGCTGCGCCTTTTGCGATATGTACGATGACAAGCATTTTGCCATGCGCCCCATGGAGGAGATCCGGGAGGATTTTGAGCTGGCCCGGCGGGTCTACCGGTATGTGGAGCGGGTGTTTTTAGCCGACGGAGACGCCCTGATGCGTAAGACAGATGACCTGGTGGAGATCCTTGGCCTTGTATACGGCCTGTTTCCTGAGTGCGAGCGGGTGACCTGCTACGCCTCGCCCACCAGTCTGCAGATCAAGTCCGAAGAGGACCTGCGCCTGCTGCGGGAAAAGGGACTGAAAATGGTCTACATGGGCCTGGAGTCCGGCTGCGACGCAGTGCTGGAGCGGATGAATAAGGGTCATACCGCTGCCGAAATCATCGCGGCGGGGCAGAAGGCCCGCCGGAGCGGCCTCCAGCTGTCAGTGACGGCCATATCCGGCCTGGGCAGCCGGGAGCTGTGGCGGGAGCACGCCGTGGAAACGGCCCGGGCATTTAACGCCATGGACCCGGAGTATATCGGCCTTCTGACCCTGATGGTGGAGCCGGGCACGCCCCTGGAAAAATGGGTGCGGGAGGGGAGCTTTTATGTGCTAAAGCCCGTAGAAGTGATGCAGGAGATGGAGCTGTTTCTGCAGCACATCGACAGCCCCGGCAGCGTGTTCCGCATGAATCACGCGTCCAACTATCTCACGCTGAAGGGTACGCTGAACAAGGATAGGGAGCGCCTGCTGCAGCAGGTGCGCCAGGGCCTTGCCGGCCGCGGCCTGAAAGATGAATTCTTGAGGGGCCTATAAAAAGGAAAGCACCGCAGGCAATCCTGCGGTGCTTTCCTTTGATGGGCCAAAGTGGTGAAAGGATGGAAAAATCTGTCAGGCGGCGGTGCGGCGCCGGTCAAAATACAGCGCGCCGTACACCAGGCACAGGATCAGCACCAGTGCTGCCAGCGCCACGGTCCCGATGGCACATACCGTTCCGATGCCCTGGGGCAGGAAGAAAGCAATAACGGCCAGACCGAAGCAAATAGCTGTCAGCAGTACGATCAGGCTGCGGATGGTTTTCATCTGTTTCATGTTACATTCCTCCTGTTCTGTTTTTATGTACTCAGTATAGCATATGAAAGAGGATCATTCATTACAGCAGCGCTACAATACTATAATGATTCGACTACAAAACAGTTACATTTATAGGGTAAAAAAGTATAAATTGTAACCTTTCCTCTCGGACCCTGTTTTGCGCTTGAATTGGCCCTGTTTTTTTGGTATAATCCATATGTTATAAAAGAGTGAAGATGGGGGAGTATCGACTTGCACTACTTGAGCAACTTATGGGCGGCGCTGGACTTTGGGTCAATGCTTGATATGGTGCTGCGTTTGGCGGCGGTGCTGCTGTGCCTGACGGTGCATGAGACCTGCCACGGACTGGCGGCCTACGCCCTGGGCGACCCCACGGCACGGCGGGCCCATAGGCTGAGCCTGAACCCCCTGCGGCATATTGATTGGTTCGGATTGCTGATGATGTTTGCGGCGGGCTTCGGCTGGGCTAAGCCTGTGCCGGTGAATCCAAACTACTTCAAAAAACCCAAGCAGGGAATGGCCCTCACGGCTTTGGCAGGGCCCGTGAGCAATTTCCTGCTGGCGCTGCTCACACTGCTGGCCGCCAGCATATTCTGCGGTGTGGCGGCCTATTCGGAGACGAACCAAAGAATTTTGGATTTTCTGCTGATGGTGGCGGTGCTATCCATCGGCCTGGGCCTTTTTAACCTGGTGCCTATCCCGCCGCTGGATGGGTCCAAGGTGCTGTTTGCGGTGCTGCCGGACCGGGCCTATGATTGGCTTATGCGCAATGAACGGTACGGCATGCTGTTGCTTTTTGCATTGGTTTTCTTCGATGTGGGCAGCAGCGCCCTATCTAATGCTATCCAGCGGGTGTTTGATTTATTCTGCCGCATGGTCGGCCTGTAAGGGAGAAAATATTTTGGACAATCCCATTTTTAAATTGGAAAAAGTGGTGCAGACCAGGGCGGCGGAATCACTGGAGGATTTCGAGGGGCCGCTGGACCTGATCCTGTTCCTGCTGAGTAAAAATAAAATTGAGATCCAGGACATCCCTATTGCACTGATTTTGGATCAATATTTGGAATATCTGGAAAAGCGGCAGCAGATGGATCTGGAGGTGGCCAGCGAATTTGTAGCTATGGCCTCCCATCTTATGTACATTAAGACGAGGATGCTCCTATCCATTGAGGACGAGGAGGCCCAGAGCGAGATGGACGCCCTCATTCAGTCCCTGCAGGATCGGCAGCGGGGCGAATGCTACCAAAAGATCCGCAGGCTGACGGAAAAGCTGGGACCTATGAGCGAATTCGGGCGCAACATCTTCACCAAAAATCCGGAGCCCGTGAAGCGGGGCAAGGTGTTTGAATACGACCACGAGCCGGGAGAGTTGGCCATCGCCATGCAGGAGCTGCTGGACCGGCGGGATATGGCGCTGAATCCGCAGCTGACGGTGTTTGAGGACATCGTGAAGCGGGAGCCGTACTCTGTGGAGGAAAAAGCCGCAGAGATCGTGCGGCGTGTAAAGCTGGCGGGCATTACTCGGTTTCTGCTCCTGTTCAAGGGCAGCCGCAGCCGCAGCGAGCTGGTGGCCACGTTTATGGCGGTGCTGGAGCTGTGCAAAAAGCATGTGCTGCGCCTGGCCGGCGGGCCGGAGGACTGCATGGTGTCCTGCAGCAAGGAAACCGAGGTGTAATCGGAGGGAATATGGAAATACTGGAAATGAAAGAGATCGAGGCGGCCCTGGAGAGCATCCTCTTTGCCTCCGGCGAGCCGGTGCATATCGACCGCATCTGCCTGGCCCTGGACCTGGACAGGCCCACGGCGGAGCTGGTGCTGCAGAAGCTGGGAGACTACTACAGCTTTGAGCGTCGTGGCATACGTCTGGTGCGTATGGCGGACACCTGGCAGCTGTGCTCGGCACCGGAATATGCGGATTATATCCGCAAAGCCTTTGAGATCCGAAAGCCCGCCAAGCTCTCCCAGCCGGCGCTGGAGGTGCTGGCCATCATCGCCTACTACCAGCCCACCACCCGGGCCTACATCGACCAGATCCGGGGCGTGGACAGCTCATATACCGTGGGACTGCTGGTAGACCGGCACATGATCGAGGAATGCGGCACCTTGCAGGTGCCGGGGCGGCCCAGGCTGTACCGCACCACCAAGGAGTTCCTCCGGGCATTCCATCTGAATACCCTGGAGGACCTGCCGGAGATGCCGGGCCTGGAGAACGACGGGCAGCTGCGGCTGGAAAACGACGGGACCATCAGCGAGGACATGAACACCTGACAGAAGCATCTGAGAGGAGGCGGACACAGCTTGACGGCACTGTGGATAGTAGGAATACTGCTGGCGATTTTTTTGGTGGTGCAGCTGAGCCGTGTGGGCGTGCGTATTGCCTTCGGCGAGGCGCTCCGGGTGACGCTGCTGTTGGGGCCTGTGCATGTGCAGGTGGTGCCGAAGAAGGAAACGGCAAAGAAGAAGCCGAAAAAAGAAAAGACGCCCAAAAAGAAAAAGGAAAAGACCAAAAAGGAGATGCCGAAGATCACGGCCCGGGCGGTGCTGGACAGCCTGCCGGAGCTGTGGGGGATCCTGAAAAAAGGGCTGCGGATGACCTTCCGCCGGGTCCGCATTTCGCCCATGGATGTCTCGGCGGTCATCGGCGGGGACGACCCGGCGGACACGGCGCTGCTCTACGGCCGGCTCAGCGCGGCTATGTATGCGGTTATGCCGGTGCTGCAGGAGCTGGTGCGCATGCCGGACCCGCACATCCACCTGGAGCCGGAGCTGCAGGGCGGCAAGACGAAGATCTCGGGAGAGGTGGAGGTGTCCTTCCTGATCTGGGATCTGACGGTCATCGGTTTTGCCTGCGGCGTACCGCTTATCAAATGGTTCCTGCGACTTCGCAAACAGCCGCCTAAGGCGGAAAACAATACAAAAACGCAGTCTGGAAAGGATGAACAATATGGAAAACAAGGAAAAGACAAACCTCAACGAAATGATGGAGACCGCCATGAGCAAGGTGCGGGAGATGGTCAGCAGTGACACGGTCATCGGCCAGCCCATTACCACGCCGGACGGCGTGACATTGGTGCCGGTATCCCGGCTGAGCTTCGGCTTTACCTGCGGCGGCAGCGACTTCGGCAAGCAGGCGGACGGCAAGAATTTCGGCGGCGGCACCGCTTCTGCCGTGAAGGTGGACCCGGTGGCGTTCCTGGTGGTGAAGGACGGCGTGACCCGGGTGATGCCGGTGGCGATCCCCGCTATGGGCACTGCGGACCGGGTCATTGAGATGATCCCCCAGGTCATGGACCGGGTGGAAAATTTTATTGACAAAAAGAAGGAAACTACGGAATTTTAACTGCGTATACTGTCACCATCAACTGCAAAAAGGGTGATGGGGATTGAAATTCGCACGCATGGCCGCCGCCGCGCTGGCGGCATTGCTGCTGCTGACCCAGCGGGTATGGGCCATGGACCTGTCCGCCACGGCGGCGGTACTCATGGACTGCGGCACGGGGCAGATCCTCTATGAAAAGAATGCCGACAAGCGAATGCGGATCGCCAGCACCACCAAGATCCTCACGGCTCTGGTGGTGCTGGAGGAGTGCGGGATGCGGCAGGAGGTCACCGTGACGAAACGGCACATGGCCGAGGGCTCCTCCATGTATCTAAAGCCCGGGGAAAGGGTGACGGTGGAGACCCTGCTATACGGCCTGCTGCTATGCTCCGGCAATGATGCGGCCCTGGCGCTGGCGGATGCCTGCGGCGGCGAAAAGCAGTGCATCCGGCGGATGAACGACCTGGCCGGACGCATCGGCATGGACGGCAGCCACTTTGAAAACCCCAATGGGCTGGACGGGGAGACACACTATTCCACGGCCCGGGACATGGCGAAGCTGGCGGCTTATGCGGCCAAAAATCCCACGCTCATGCGCATATGCTCTACCTCCGCCGCCCGGATCGGCGGGCGCAGCATGAAAAACCACAACCGGCTGCTGCGGGAGCTGGAGGGCTGCGTGGGGATGAAAACAGGCTATACCAAGGCGGCCGGGCGGACGCTGGTGTCCTGCGTGGAGCGGGACGGGCGGATGCTGGCGGCCGTGACGCTGCAGGACGGCAATGACTGGGCCGACCATGCGGCGCTGTATGCATACGGCTTTGACCGGGAAAACGGCGCGGAAACGGCGGCCATGCCCGGCGGGAAAAAATATTTATGAGAAAAGGCAGGTGGCACCGGTGCGCCAGCGCGTGCAGAAGATCATTGCCCAGGCGGGGCTATGCTCCCGGCGGACGGCGGAGGAGTGGATGCTCTGCGGCCGGGTCACGGTGAACGGCACGGCGGCCCGGCCCGGAGACCAGGCGGACCCGGATACGGACTGCATCGCCGTGGACGGAAAGCCCCTGGCCGGCAGGGAAAAGAAGGTCTATCTGATGCTGCACAAGCCGAGAGGCTATGTGACGACCCTTTCCGATGAGTTTGGGCGCAGGACCGCGGCGGAGCTGGTGAGGGACTGCGGCGCACGGGTGTTTCCTGTGGGACGACTTGATATGGATTCTGAGGGACTGCTGCTGTTTACCAATGATGGCGAGCTGATGCAGCAGCTTATTCACCCCAAATATGAGGTGGACAAGCTGTACCGGGTGACGGTGCGGGGGAATTGGAATAAGGGCGTGGAGCTGCTGCGGCAGATGCACCTGCTGGAAGGGGAGCCCATTGCCCCGGCACGGGTGGAGGTGCTGTCCGGTGACGGGGAAAAGGCCGTTTTGCAGGTGACCATCCACCAGGGGAAGAACCGGCAGATCCGGCGCATGTGTCGGCAGGCGGGGTTGACCGTTCTGCGACTGGAGCGTATAGCGGAACACGGAATTTTATTAGGAAATTTGCCGTGCGGCAAGTGGAGAGCCTTGACAGAGGATGAAGTCAAAACGCTGAAGGGGGAGCGATGAATTATGAGTCATAATGTACTCTATCTGATCCGCACCGGGATGGACGGTTTTTCCAAGGGACAGAAGCGGATCGCCAACTACATACTGTCCAATTACGACAAAGCTGCTTTTATGACGGCTTGCCGCCTGGGGCAGATCGCCCAGGTCAGCGAGTCCACGGTGGTGCGCTTTGCCTCTCAACTGGGGTATGACGGCTATCCGGCCATGCAGAAGGCGCTGCAGGAGCTGATCCGGGGCAAGCTTACCAGCATTCAGCGCATTGAGGCATCCGGAGAGCAGATCAACAGCGGCGACATTGCCGGCAGCGTTATGCAGCGGGATATGGAGACCATCCGCAGCACCATCGAGCGCATGGACCGGACGGAGTTCGATTTGGCGGTGGAGAAGCTGGTGGAGGCGAAGCACATCTATCTGCTGGGTGTGCGGTCATCGGCGTTTTTGGCGGGGTATCTGAATTTCTATTTCCACCTGATCTTTAAGAACGTGACCCTGGTGCAGAGCGCGGCGGGGGAGATATTCGACCAGATGCTGCGCATCGGGCCGGGGGATGTGCTGGTGGGTATCAGCTTCCCCCGGTATTCCCAGATGGCGGTGAATGCCGTCCGCTTCGCCCGGGACCGGGGGGCGGATGTGATCGCCGTGACGGACAGCAAAATGTCGCCCATTTACAAGCTGGCCAGCGCCTCCCTTCTGGTGAGCAGCGACATGATCTCGTTCGTGGACTCTATGGCGGCGCCTGTGAGCCTGCTGAACGCGCTGATCATGGCGGTGGGACAGCAGAAAAGTGAGGAGACAGCCGAGTCGTTCTCGGAGCTGGAGCGTGTGTGGTCCCGGTATGGGGTCTTTGGGTATGCGGAAGATGAATAAGGAGATCGTGGTCATCGGCGGCGGTGCGGCCGGCATGATGGCGGCCATCACCGCCGCAGAGCGGGGGGCTGCCGTGCGCCTGCTGGAGCCCAACGAGCGGCTGGGGAAAAAACTGAATATCACCGGCAAGGGCCGGTGCAACGTGACCAATAACTGCCCTGTGGAGGAGCTGATGGCGCATATTCCCCGTAATGGCAAATTCCTTTACAGCGCCTTGACCCGCTTTACAAGCGCCGATGCTATGGCGTTTTTGGAGGAGATCGGCGTGCCGCTGAAAACGGAGAGAGGAAACCGGGTGTTTCCTGTGTCAGACTGCGCGTTTGACGTATCCGGGGCGCTGAAGAATCGGATGGAGAAGCTGGGCGTCCGCTGGGAGCATGACCGGGCGGTGTCTCTACTGGCGGAGGAGGGCGCAATCAGTGCCGTACAGGGGGAAAAGAAGGAGTACCCGGCTGCGGCGGTGATTTTAGCCACGGGGGGCGTGTCCTATCCCGGGACGGGCTCTACCGGTGACGGCTACCGGATGGCCGCCCAGCAGGGCCACACCATTGTGGAGCCCCACGGCTCCCTGGTGCCGCTGGTGAGCGATGATCCCTGCTGCGGACAGATGCAGGGGCTGGCGCTGAAAAACGTGCTGCTTTCCGCCCAAAATGAAAAGGGGAAAACTGTGTTCAGCGAGTTCGGCGAGATGCTGTTCACCCATTTCGGTGTATCGGGGCCGCTGGTGCTGTCGGCCAGTGCGCATCTGCGGGATTGGGACAAGCATACCTATAGGCTTTCCATCGACTTGAAGCCGGCTCTTTCCGAGGAAAAGCTGGAGGAGCGGCTGCTGCGGGAGCTGCGGGAGCAGAGCAACCGGAACATGGAAAACGTGCTATCCTCGCTGCTGCCCCACAGCATGGTGCCGGTGATGTGCCGGCGGCTGGGGCTTTCACCGGAGCTGAAGGCCAACTCTCTGAAGAAGGAGCAGCGCCGGGCGCTGCTGCAGGAGCTGAAGCATTTTAAGCTATCTATTACCGGCCCCCGGCCGGTGGCGGAGGCCATCGTCACCTCCGGCGGCGTTAAGGTGGGAGAGGTAAACCCCAACAGCATGGAATCCAAAAAGGTCCATGGCCTTTTCTTCGCGGGCGAGATTTTGGATGTGGATGCTTACACGGGCGGGTTCAACCTGCAGATCGCCTGGTCTACGGGCCGGGCGGCAGGGATCGCCGCCGCAGAAATAAAAGGAGAGGGAGAACTATGAGCGTATATTCCGTGGCCGTGGACGGCCCGTCCGGAGCAGGCAAAAGCACGCTGAGCAAGGCTGTGGCCAAGGAGCTGGGCATTGTATATGTGGACACCGGCGCCATTTACCGCAGCATTGGTTACTATATGTATAAAAGCGGCATTGATCCGAAAAACACGGAAGCGGTGGTGGCTGCGCTGCCGCAGATCCGGGTGGACATGTGCTACAGCGATGACGGATTACAGCATATGCTCCTCAATGGGGAGGACGTGACGGAGCAGATCCGGCTGCCGGAAATTTCCATGTATGCCTCTGCCGTGTCGGCCATCCCGGCAGTGCGGTCTTTCCTGCTGGAGATGCAGCGGGACATGGCCCGGCGCAGCAGCGTCATTATGGACGGCCGGGACATCGGCACCGTGGTGCTGCCGCAGGCCCAGGTGAAGATATTCCTCAGCGCCGACGTGGAGGTGCGGGCCTGCCGCCGGACTATGGAGCTGGAGCAGCGGGGGACGCCAAAGCCCTATGAGCAGGTGCTGGAGGAAATGAAGGCACGGGATTGGGCGGACAGCCACCGGGCGGCAGCACCGCTGCAGGCGGCTGCGGACGCCGTGACGGTGGACACCACCCACATGGATTTTCAGCAGAGCAAGGACGCTATTTTACAGGAGATCAGAAAGCGGGTCAGATAATGAGCAGCAAATATTTTGCCACCGTATATGACATTGTGAAGCCTATTGCCACCTTCCTGCACCCCATCCGGGTGGAGGGGTTGGAGAACGTGCCCAAGGAGGGGCCTGTGTTGCTGTGCCCCAACCACAGCAGCAACTGGGACCCCATTTTGCTCATCTGCGCCCTGGGACGGGAGGCAAACCTGCAGATCATGGGGAAGAATCAGCTGTTTAAGATCCCCGTTCTGCGGACGTTTCTGCGGAAAATGGGCGTATTCCCCGTGGACCGGGGCCACTCCGACATCGGCGCGGTAAAAAGGTCTATCCAGGCACTGAAGGACGGATTTATGCTGATGGTTTTCCCCGAGGGGACCCGGGTGCGCAAAAAGAACCGGGGCGTGCGGCCCAAGGGCGGCGTGGCCATGATGGCCATCCGGGCCGGTGCCATGCTGATGCCCATTTATATCGGGACGAAAAAGAGGCTGTTTGCCAAGGTCCCCATTATTTTCGGCAAGCCCTTTACACCGGAATACACAGGGCGAAAGGGAACTGTTGAGGAATACCAGGCCAACGCCGACGAGGTGATACGCCGGGCGTATGAATTAGGGGGAGAAGCATGGACGTAATAGTGGCGCAGAGCGCCGGATTCTGCTACGGCGTAAAGCGGGCGGTGGACATGGCTCGGGACACAGCGCACCGGGGAGAGCCCTGCGTGATGCTGGGCAGCATCATCCACAATGCCAACGTGGTGGCGGAGCTGGAGGCACTGGGGATGCGCAAGGCGGAATCCTGGCAGGAGGTCCTGCCCGGCGAAACGGTGGTCATCCGCTCCCACGGGGAGAAAAAAGAGGTTTTTGAAAAGCTGGAGGAGCTGGGCGCCCGGTGCGTCAACGCTACCTGTCCCAATGTGCTGCGTATCCAGCAGCTTGTGGCCCAGGCCCAGGAGGAGGGGAGGACGCCCCTTATCATCGGCGAGCCCCACCACCCGGAGGTCATGGGTGTGGCCAGCTGGTCGGAGCGGTCGGTGATCCTGCCGGGGCCGGAGGAGCTGGAAAAATGGCTGGCGGAGGACGAGAGCCGCAGGGCTTTGCCCCTGACGGCGGTGGCCCAGACCACCTGCGTGCGAACAATTTGGGAAAGTTCTAAAGAAATTTTAAAAAAACAGTATACAAACGTAAAAATCTTTGATACAATATGTAATGCTACGCATAGGCGTCAAGCGGAGGCAGCCGAACTGGCGGCCAAAGTGGACGTTATGGTCGTTGTCGGAGACCGGAAAAGTGCCAATACCAAGCATTTAGCGGAGATTTGCAGGGAGAAATGCGGACGGGTCGTTCAGATCGAACGGGCCGGTGAGCTCTCGTCAGACCTTTTTGAAGGATGTCTTGTGGCAGGTCTAACGGCCGGCGCGTCTACGCCTGCGGGCATCATTAAGGAGGTATATACAACAATG
>CAVKFX010000010.1:0-8867 GCA_963655625.1 uncultured Eubacteriales bacterium
CGGTGGTCTGGGCCTGCTCGATGGCCCGGGTGAGGATCTTCTGCTCGATGGGGGTGTCCTCGTCAATATTCAGCCGCTCCATCATGTTGGTGACCCGCTCACCGCCGAACAGGCGCATGAGGTCATCCTCCAGGGAGATGTAAAACCGGGTCTCACCGGGGTCGCCCTGACGGCCTGCACGGCCGCGGAGCTGATTGTCGATACGGCGGGAGTCGTGGCGCTCGGTGCCGATGATGAACAGGCCGCCGGCCTGGCGCACCCGGTCCGCTTCGCCCGCGATCTCCTCCTTGTGCTGGCGGAGCTTCTCGGCAAAGAGCTTCCGGGCGCCCAGGATCTCCTCGTCCTCGGTCTCGGCGTAGCCGGTGGCCTCGGCGATAAGCTCATCGGTCATGCCCGCCTTGCGCAGGTCGGTTTTGGCCAGGTACTCGGCGTTGCCGCCCAGCATGATATCCGTACCACGGCCTGCCATGTTGGTGGCCACGGTGACGGCGCCGAACTTGCCGGCCTGGGCCACGATCTCCGCTTCCTTTTCGTGGTTCTTGGCGTTGAGCAGATTGTGCTTGATACCCTCCCGGGTCAGGAGCTTGCCCAGCAGCTCGTTTTTCTCGATGGAAACCGTACCCACCAGCACCGGCTGGCCCTTCTCATGGCACTCCTTGATCTGCCGGATGACGGCCCGGTATTTACCGTTTTCGGTCTTATAGACCGCATCCTCGTTGTCGATACGGATCACGGGGCGATTGGTGGGGATCTCCACGATGTCCAGCTTGTAGATGGTGGAGAATTCCTCCTCCTCTGTCAGGGCCGTACCGGTCATACCGGAGAGCTTATTATACAGACGGAAATAATTCTGGAAGGTGATGGTGGCCAGGGTCTTGCTCTCCCGCTGGACGGACACATGCTCCTTGGCCTCGATGGCCTGGTGCAGGCCCTCGGAGTAGCGGCGGCCGAACATCAGACGGCCCGTGAACTCGTCCACGATGATGATTTCCCCGTCCTTGACCACATAGTCCACGTCCCGCTTCATGGTGCCGTGGGCCTTGATGGCCTGGTTGATGTGGTGGGCGATGGTGCTGTTTTCGGGGTCGGACAGGTTCTCCAGGCTGAAGAACTCCTCGGCCTTGGCGATGCCCCGGGCGGTGAGGGTGGCGGTTTTGGCCTTTTCATCCACCACATAGTCCGCGTCGATGGTGGGGTCCTCCTCGGCCTTGTCGTCGGTTTCGGTGACTACATATTTTTTGAGGCGGGCGGCAAACTGCTCGGCCTGGTCATAAAGCTGAGTGGATTTTTCCCCCATGCCGGAGATGATCAGGGGGGTGCGGGCTTCATCGATGAGGATGGAGTCCACCTCGTCCACGATGGCGAAGTGGTGGCCCCGCTGGACCTGCTCGCTGGCATAGAGGGCCATGTTGTCACGCAGGTAGTCAAAGCCCATCTCGTTGTTGGTGCCGTAGGTGATGTCGGCGGCGTAGGCGGCCTGGCGTTCGGCCTTGCTGAGGTCGTGGATGATAAGGCCCACGGAAAGACCCAGGAAGCGGTGGACCTTGCCCATCCACTCCGAGTCGCGCTTGGCCAGATAGTCGTTGACGGTGACGATGTGGACGCCCTGGCCGGTGAGGGCGTTGAGGTAGGCGGGGAGGGTGGCCACCAGGGTCTTACCTTCACCGGTCTTCATCTCGGCGATGCGGCCCTGATGCAGGACAATGCCGCCGATGAGCTGCACCCGGTAGGGGCGCAGACCCAGCACCCGGTCCGCCGCCTCCCGGACGGTGGCAAAGGCCTCGGGGAGAATATCGTCGGTAGTCTCGCCATTTTGCAGGCGCTCCTTGAACGCGGCGGTCTTTGCCTGAAGCTGGGCGTCAGTGAGGGCTTTATACTCCTCCTCCAGCGCCTCGATCTTATCGGCGATGGGATAGATCTTTTTCAGCTCGTGGTCACTGTATGTACCGAAAATCTTGGTAAGCAGGCCCATATCTAAAAACTTCCTTTCCATGCAGTAAGTGTTTGCAGAATGATACTAAAGTATACCACACTTTTTCTATATATGCAAATACTTCCGATGTGAGGAAACGGGTGAGGAAACGGGTAAAATAAGCGTCAAAAGGGAGCGCTTTGCGCGCTCCCTTTTGGCGTTGTGTGGGAAAGGATGGACTTGGTTACAGAGAATTACTCTTTGGGTACGGCGGCACAGGCACAAACCTCAGCCGCCTCTGCACAGTCGCCGGGACTGTCCTGGCTTCCGGCTGCCAGCTCCTCCTGGTAGGTGACGTCGTATTTCTTACGATTCAGCAGGAACTTGAAGCTGGCGATAGTAAACAGTATGATGAGTGCGCTGGACGGTAGGCCCCAGCAGAGGATGGAGGTCTCCATGGCATCGTAGCCGCCCACATACAGCAGGGTCACAGTCAAGAGGGCCATGAACACAGCGGTACCGGCCACCAGGATCTTGGGGGTCTTGTTGTCCGCAGCATCCCGGGTGACATTCTTCAGGAACATCAGGGGGAAGGAGTAGCAGATAGCGTCGGACCAGGTGACGAAGGTGATGATAGCCATGACAATGAAGATCCACTTGGTGATGGAGCCCAAAGGCAGGGTCTCCAGGAAAGCGAAGGTGGCGATGCCGGAGCCCTGAGTGGCGATGGCCTGGTCCAGGCCGCTGCCCTCCATGACACCGAAGATGGCGGTGCCGCCCACGAACACATACCAGAAGGTCATGAACAGGGTGGGGACCATGATGTTCACCAGCACGAACTCCTTGAGCTTGCGGCCATAGGAGACGCTGGCGTAGAAGAAGGCTGCCAGCAGGCCGGGCATGGCGTTCCAGGAGTAGAAGAACATGGAGTTGCCTTCCTGCCAGCCGGTCTGCTGGACGGAATCGGCAAAGCCCGTCATGGGGATGTACTTCATGATGAAGTCGGACACGGTGTCGCTGTAAAGGCCCAGCAGGCGGTTCACACCGCCGCAGATGAGTACGAACAGGATAACCACACCATACATAATGGCATTCACATTACTCAGCGCACCCATAGCGCCATGGACACCGGAGCAGGCGAAGTAGATGGTCATGACCAGGTACACAGCGATGATGACCAGCTCAAAGTTTACACCGCCGCCCAGAATGTTGCCCAGACCCGCATTCAGCTGAATGACGGACAGGCCCATGTTGGTGCCCACGATGACCAGGGACATGACCATGAAGGCGTCCACGATGGTGCCGATGGGGCCGTCGCAGTGCTTGCCGATGAGGGGGTAAAGCGCGGAGCTGGCCCGGAAAGCACGGCGGCCATTGTAGGAGGAGATGGCGATGGCGAAGCCAGCCATGGTGACGATGAAGTAAGCGGGGATGCCGTAGTGCAGGAAGCTATACTGAATGGCCGGTACCACCGCCTCGGCGGTGCCGCCCTCCACACCCAGGAAGGGGGGAGGATTCAGGAAGTTCTGCACGGGGCCGGCCACGCCGAAGAAGCAGATGCCGATGGCGATACTGCCGGTGAGGGTGATGGTGACCCAGGGGAGGGTCTTGACGCTGGGCTTGGCGTCCTTGCCGCCCAGGCGGATATTGCCCACCTTGCTGAACATGACCCACAGGCCAAAGGCGCTGGTGATCACGGCGCAGAACACATAGACCCACTTGAAGTGCTTCATGGCCCACACATTGAAGGCGTTCATGCCGTCGTTTAAGGCGGTGGGGAAGATGATGCCGATGCCGATAAACAGGAGCAAAACACCGATACCAATTATAAAAACCTTATGGTTTATCATCGACCATACATTGCCGGTCTGTTTTGTTTCGCTTTTCATAATCTATCTTTCCTTATCCTATTATTTTTATAAGCATAGTGGGGTAAGGCTTACACCTTGCTGAGCATGAGGTCATTTCTGTCGGCGGGAGCCACGATGGGCACATCGGAGACTTCCTCACGGACATAGGCGGTGCCTACGGTCTCGATGCTGCAGCAGTAGAGAGCCAGCAGGTCCTCATTGCAGTCGTTGACCATGCCGTGGACGCAGTTGCCGGGGGCATAGAGCAGGGTGCCGGGACGGACCTGGAACACCTCTTTGCCGCCGTACATGGTGCCGAAGCCCTTGAGAATATAGAAAATTTCGGCCTGCTCATGGAAGTGGGGGGTGTAGCGGCAATTGGGACGGGTGGTACACACGCCCCACCAAAGCTCCTTGCAGCCCTTGATCTCGTCAAAGTGGGCGCGGAACATCTGGCTCCGGGTGCCCTGGGCGGCCTCTACGATGACCCAGGGATCGGTGTCGGCGGCGGTGGCCCAGCGGCAGCCGGTGCCCTCGGTGCCGGGGCTCATGAGGTTGGAGGGGCAGTTGGGCTGATAGTAGGCCCGGCACTCCTCCTCGGAGACGGGCTCGATCTTCAAGTCCTCGCCGATGGGATTATCGGTGGCGTAGCAGAACACAAAGGTCACGCCCTCATCGCCGGAGGCCTCATATGCATGGGGCAAGCCTGCGGGGAAGTAGTTGGACGCGCCCTCCTCCAGCTGGAAGCGCTGGCGGCCCAGGCGGGCCCAGACCTGGCCCTTAATAATATTGGTGCAGCAGGAAAGGTTTGCCTTCTGGGGAGGGATGCTCTTGCCGGGGGCCAGCTCGCCCAGGCCGAAGTAGAACTCGGTCTTGCCGGCGGTCTTTTGGCAGAGCAGCTTTTTGATGCGGAAGCCCTCGCTGACCTCCACCCATTCCACATCGTCAATGTGGGTCACAAATGCTTTCTTGTCAAATCCGCGTAGTGTAGCCATAAATCTCCTCCATATTTCTGCCGCCCGTTTTTCATGTGGGCAAAGGCGCATGGCGGCCGGAACACCCTTGCCGTGTTTTTTAATTCTCTCGAGCGAATCTATGCTATCCCGTCAGGCCAGGGGCTTTCCGGCCACTTCAATGGCGAAAGGCCAGGACTGATGGGTCAAGCAGCTTACGCGCCGGGCGGCATCGTCGGCCGGGAGGGCCGCCAGGTCGCCCAGGGGATATTCCCGCTGGGTATAGCCATAGGTGGCGGTGCCCAGGCGGTGGTAGGGGAGAAACTCCAGGGTCTTACAGGTCTGCACCTTGGCGCAGAAGGCCGCGGTGGCTTGGAGGTTCTCCTCCGTGTCGTTCGCGCCGGGGATCAGCGGAACGCGCAGGTGCAGGGGAAGCGCCGGGAACTCGGCGGAAAGCCGAAGAATATTATCCAGGATGGTTTGGTTGCTGACGCCGGTCCAGCGGCGGTGGGCTGTATCGTCCATGTGTTTTACGTCCACGAAGCAGGCGTCCAGGTAAGGGGCCAGCTTCTGCACCCGGTCGTAGGGACCGTAGAGGTCCAGCTCGGCCATGGTGTGCAGGCACTCGGCCTTGCAGGCCCGGAGGATCGCCGCAGCAAAATCGGCCTGGAGCAGCACGTCGCCCCCACTGAGGGTGACGCCGCCGCCGGAGTTGAAGTAGAACAGGGTATCCTTGCGGATATCCCGCATCACATCCTCCACGGTCATAGTCTTGCCGTAGGTCCCGCAGGCGTGGGTGGGGCAGACCTGGGCGCAGCGAAAGCACTCCTTGCACTTGGCCTTGTCATGGACCAGGGCGGTGCGGTCCGCCGAAACCGACAGGGCTCCGGCGGGGCAGGCGCGGATACAGCGGCCGCAGTGCAGGCACTTGGCCTGCTTATAGTACCACTCGGGCTTTGGGGACTGGCTCTCCGGCGTGGAGCACCAGGCACAGCGCAGGGGGCATCCCTTCAGGAACACCACCGAGCGCAGGCCGAAGCCGTCGTTGGGGGATATTTTTTCGATGCGCAGGACCAATCCTTGTTCCATGGGAGGTTCTCCTTGTTTTCCCGGTTACCCGGGCCGCCGGAGCGGCCCGGGGGGATTAAACTGGCAAAAAAACTTTGTTTTTTCTGCCAAAAGGCTTGCAGTCTGCTGCGCGCATAACTTTGAGCCAAAGGCTCAAAATTCCACACTGGCAGCCTGAGAGGTATTTTTCCCCACGCACATGTCGCGGTGAAAAATGATTGGAACTTTTCGCGTCTGCGGACGCGAACTCTGCGAGGCCTTTTGACGCGCTGAGCCCCAAAACGGGGTTGTATTAGAGCTTTGTCTGGGTGGTGCGGGAGATGATGTCGCCCTGGGTCTCGGGGCCCAGCTCCGTGAAGAAGGCGGTGTAGCCGGCCACGCGGATCAGCAGGTCGTTGTGATCCTCGGGATGGACCTGGGCGTCCCGCAGCAGCGCCTCGTCCACCACGTTGAACTGCACATGGAACACGCCCAGGGTGCAGAGGGTCTTTAGGTAGGACATGAGGGCCTCCACGGACTTTTCGCCGTGGGCGAAGAGGGGATCCAGCTTTTGGTTCAGCAGCGTACCCTGATTATACCGCGTATGGGGGATATTGGCAACGCTGCGGACCACGGCGCTCATGCCGCTGGTGTCGGTGCCCTGCTCGGGGCTGAGGCCATCGGCCAGGGGCTTCCAGGCCCGGCGGCCGGAGGGCAGCGCGCCCACCTGCTCACCGAAGGGGGTGTTGCCCGAAACAGGCAGGATGCCGGCGGTGTAGCGGCCAAAGACATGGCGGAAGCTCTCAATGTAGTCGGCGATGAAGTTGAAGATGTCATTGGCCAGATCGTCAGCCACCTTGTCGTCATTGCCGTACTTGGTGGCGTTGACGCAGAGGGCGTTGACGTCTTCATAGCCCGCGAAGTCTGCCGCCAGGGCCTTGCAGAGGGTGTCCATGGTGACGAGCTTCTTGTCGTAGACCAGCTCCTTCACGGCCAGGATGCTGTTGATGAGGTCGGCCACGCCGATGGCGTCCAGGCCGTCGCCCATGCTGTACTTGGGGCCGCCCCAGGCATAGTCGCTGCCCTTCTCCAGGCACTCCTTGAAGGTGAGGGAGGCCACGGGGCACTCCATGTCGTAGACGATCTCAGTGGTGACCTGGTTGCCGGCGACCATGCAGCGGAGAACGTAGCGGATCTGCTCCTTCACGGCCTCCAGGAACTGGTCGTAGGTCCCGAAGTTGCGGGGATCGCCGGTGCGGGCGGCCACATAGCGGTCATACTTGACGCTCTTGCCGCCGTTCAAGGCGAACTCTACGATGGCGCCCAGGTTGTAGTCGGCATAGGAGGTGTAGCAGCGCTGCTTGCCGGCCAGGCTGGTCTCCACGCAGCCGCAGGGGTTCCAGTTGTAGGCCTCGGGCAGGGGAACGCCCTTGTTGAGCATCATGAGGATGCCGGCCTCGTCGCTGTGGAAGGCGGGGAAGCCCGTGCCCATCTGGATCAGCTCCACCACCTTGCGCAGGAACTTATCCGGGTTGCGGGCCAGGTTGTACTTCACCGACAGGGAGGGCTGGTACATCTGCACGTCCATGCTGGCCTGGATGACCATGTAGGACAGGTCATTCACCGCGTCCCGGCCGCTGCTGTCCACGCCGCCCACGCAGAGGTTCTGGAACAGGGGGTAGCCGGCGGAGTAGCGGGCGCTGGTGGCGTCCTGGAAGAGGCAAGGCTCGGAGAACTTCACCCACAGGCACTCCAGCAGCTCCTGGGCCTCGTCCTCGGTGATGCGGCCCGCTTCCAGGTCGGCCTTGTAGAAGGGATACATGTACTGGTCGAAGCAGCCGGGGTTATAGCTGGCGGACTCATGCTCCATGTAGATGCAGGTGTGCAGGAAGAACATGGACTGCAGAGCCTCGTGGAAGGTGCGGGCGGGCTTTTCGGGGACCCGGTCGCAGACCTCGGCGATCTTCAGCAGCTCCTTCTTGCGCTGGGGATCCTTCTCCTCCTGAGCCATGGCGGCGGCCTTTTGGGAGTAGCGCTTACCCAGCTGACGCAGACCCTCGCACACCAGCAGCAGGGACTGCAGGTACTTGATCTTCTTATAGTCGCCGGGGGCAGTGATGTCCATCTTGCTGAGGCTGTCGTGGATGCGGGCCTCGATGCCCTCCACGCCCTCGTTGATGATGAGGGAATAGTCCGCCGTCAGCTCGCCCCAGCCGCGCACGCACTTGCGGTCGATATAGAGTACGCCGCAGTCCCGGAGGGCGCCCACATCGTCGGGGATCTGGGCGTTCCACTTGTCGTTGATGGAGCGGCCCTTCCAGTAGGGCTTGATGACCTCCAGGAAGGTCTTGCGGTCCTCTTCCCGCAGGTGGAAGGGATCGTAGGTACGGGTGTTGATGGTGTCGATCTCCCGGTCCAGGAAGGCCCAGCAGTCGTCGGGGCACACAAGACCGCTGCGCTGCTTGCTGCCGGAGTTGCCCACGATCAGCTCATCGTCCCAAATGGGGATGGACTTCTCCAGAAGGGTTTTATAGACGGAGTAAGCCTTTTGATAGTAGTGGGGCTGTCCCTCGGTCTCCTGGAAGGCGCGGGTCACAATGACCGCATTTTCGATGTCGACCTCGGGGGGCGTGTCCAGCACACGCTTCTTCAGGCGCTGGATCCGCTGGGTGTAGTATTTTTCGTTTGACATATGGGCCTCCAAAAATAAAAAGGTTGCTTGGCTTGGCGCCTTGCGGCACGGCGGGGGGGAGCCTGGCGCAGCTGTAAGCATAACTGCCGGCCTGTTCCGAGCCTGGTTGCCTGGCTCCCCTGCCCAAACAAAAGCACATGGCGTGCCAGTTTCGGATTTTTCAAGAATTTTCTTTCCTTTTGTTGAATGTGTCAAATTTAGGGGCGACATTCTGTGGAATATCACCCGGATCATGGCCGCCGGGACTGGCTTTTTATGTTTGAGGAGGATGAAACAGCGGGAAATGGCCTGTCTGACCGTCGATTGATCTTCTTGCTGCAAAAAAATCTTGCATATGGCAAAATAAAGCAAAAAAACAGGATGACGGAAACGAGTTTTTAGTGACGGTGGACATATATACATATATAATAGCG
>CAVKFX010000010.1:8877-10345 GCA_963655625.1 uncultured Eubacteriales bacterium
GATATTGAGGACATGCAAATATTTCTTGCACAAAAACTATGTGAAAGGCGGGAGGAACGGAAATGAATTATTTTGACCTGATGAACGCATTTTCCGTTATCAACCACGGTGTGATCCTGGGCTCCAGCGACGGGACCATTCTGGACATGAACCAGGCGGCCCTGCGGTTTTTGGACCTGAAGGAGGTGCCCAAGGGAGAGAAACTGGAAAACATCGCCCCCTTCCTCAGCGATGAGGCAGGCGATGCGGAGGTGTGGAACCCATCCTTCGGGCTCTATCTCAAGCGTTGTCCCACGCCGCAGGTGCCGTCTCTGCCGCCTCAGACCAGGCTTTTCGTGTTTCGGGATGCCAGCGTGGATTTTAAGCTCCGCCTGCTGACCAACACCATCAATCACATGAGCGACGCCGTGACCATTTGGGATAAGGATGCCCGAATGCTGATGATCAATAACGCCGCCGAGCGCCTGGAGACTCACATCAGCCAGGAGGTCATCGGCAAGCACGTTTCCGAGCTGTATCGGCCCAAAAACGACACGCCGCTGGTGGTGCCGCTCCTGATCCAGAATAAGCGGCCCATCCTGAACCTGCGGCAGGTGTTTATGACCAGCACCAGCAAGGAGGTGGAGGTTCTGTCCAACAGCTACCCTATCTTTGAGGGCGGCAAGATGATGGGCGTTATCAGCGTTATGGAGGACCGGCGTCGCATGGAGGAAATGAGCAAGCGCATCACCGACCTGCAGCAGGTCCTGATAGACCGCTACTGGGCCCCGCCCACCTCCAAGAAAACCTCGCCCCTGAAGGCAAAATATCGCTTCAGTGACATCACATATCACTGCGAGGCCATGCAGAAAGTCATTGAACGGTGCGAGATGATCGCCCGGTCCGACTCCAACGTGATGATCTACGGCGAGACCGGCACCGGCAAGGAGCTGTTTGCCCAAAGCATCCACAACGCCAGCCCCCGGGCAAACGGCCCCTTTGTGGCCATCAACTGCGCCGCCATCCCGGACACGCTGCTGGAATCCATGCTGTTCGGCACGGAAAAGGGAGCCTACACCGGGGCCGAAAAGCGCCACGGCCTGCTGGAGCAGGTGGATGGCGGCACCCTGCTGTTAGACGAGATCAACTCCATGGATGTGGCCCTGCAATCCAAGCTGCTGCGGGTGATCCAGGAGGGGAACTTCCGTCGGGTGGGCGGCGACACACAGATCCAGGTGGATGTGCGCATCCTGTCCAATATCAATATCCCGCCGCAGGAGGCCATCGAGCAGGGGCTGCTGCGCAAGGACCTTTACTACCGCCTGGGCGTTATCAACATCAACATTCCGGCCCTGCGGGACCGGAAGGCGGACATCCTGCCCCTGGCAAAAGCCTTTATCGCACAAAACAACAAGAAGCTGCTGAAAAACGTGCGCACCCTGGCCCCGGAGACCCTGACCCTGTTCCAGCTCTACGACTGGCCCGGCAA
>CAVKFX010000010.1:10355-29794 GCA_963655625.1 uncultured Eubacteriales bacterium
GCCCGGCAACGTCCGTGAGCTCCAGCACGCCTTGGAATACGCCATGAACATCATCCCCGAGGAGGAGGACCTCATCGCCCCGGCCTACATCCCGGAGCACATTCTGGATGCCACGGGCCATGCGGTGCCCCCGGCGGCGGACAAGCCTGCCCAGACCATGGAGGAGGTCATGGCGGAGGCTGGGCGGAGCTTCCTGCGCCAGGCCCTGGCCGAACATGGGGGCAACATCTCCCAAACCGCCAAGGCTATGGGCATCACCCGGCAGAATCTCCAGCACAGGCTGAAGAAGCTGCAGATGCACCACGAGGACGGCCTGTTCAACTGAGGGAAGTTCCCATATGGTCGGCTGCGCAAGAATTTCTTGCACACCTGCCTTGTATGCGCAAATAATATTTGCGCCCCAATGGGCAGAGGAGGGAGGAATGACCGGCGGATACAGGGATCGTCTCTGCATCTGCACCGTATTTTTGATAAATCAAACAATCAATTACTGTAATGCTTGTGCAGAATAACATTTTTCTGAACACGCAGAGGCTTTTTTCTGCATTTGGCATGATTTGTGCTTGTATATTGGGCGTAAGCATAATTGTTCCCGCACCATTCCGCAAAAGTTGCGCCTGTTCAAACCGTTTCAACAAGCGAGAAAAACAGAGAAATAACTACGGAGGTTGTTGTTTTGAAGCACATTTATAATTTTGCTACGAAAGCAGAGCTGGATCTGCTGCACCAGACGTCCATGCGCACGCTGGACGAAGTGGGCGTTATGTTCTTCTGCCAGGATGCCGTTGACATTTTTAAGCAGCACGGCTTCCGCACCGAGGGCGAGAAGGTATTCATCAGCGAAAAGGACGTTTGGGAGGCACTGAAGACCTGCCCCAAGACCTTTGACTGGTATGGCCGCAAGGGCCATGTGACCGTGGGCGGCGGCAGCACCATCTGCGCACCCTCCTACGGCCCCGTGTTCATCCTGGAGGATGGCGACTTCCACAGCGTGGGGCAGCGGGACTTCGTGGCCCTGACGAAGCTGTGCGCCTCCAGCAAGGTGCTGCAGGTGTCCAACCCCAACGCCTTGGACTACGCCTTTATGGATGCCAAGTACGCCTCCGACTGGGCCCAGGCCACGGTGCTGGCCCTGGACGAGCGGCCCATGATCGGCATGGTGGACGGCGCTAAGAATGCCAAAAACTCCATCCAAATGGCTCGGGAGTTCTATGACATTCACGACAAGGTCGTGGTCAACGGTCTCATCAGCGTGGCCTCCCCCCTGCACTACTCTACCAGCATGTGCGAGGCCCTCATTGAGTATTCCAAGGCCGGTCAGGCCATGTTCATCACCCCCTCCAGCCTCAACGGCATGACCGTGCCCGGCTCCCTGGCATCCCTTTTGATGGTCAACAACGCCGAGGTGCTGGCCGGTGTGGTGCTGACCCAGCTCATCAATCCCGGCGTTCCGGTGCTCTACGGCATCCAGAGCCACGGCTGCGACCTGCGCTATGCGGGCCCCACCATCGGCAGCCCCGAGCAGTGCCTTATTTTCTCCGCCACCAAGTCCCTGGGCCAGTATTACGGCCTGCCCGTGCGTACCGGCGGCTCCTCCTGCGACGCCAAGGACAACGACATGCAGGCGGGCGTGGAGTCCTTCTCCACTATGTATGCCACCCTCCAGAGCGGCGCGGACCTCATGGTCCACTCCTGCGGCAGCCTGGACTCCGACAGCAGCCTGAGCTTCGATAAGTTCATCTACGACGAGGAGATCCTGCTCAGCGTCCAGCGCATCCTGCGAGGCATTGAGATCACCGAGGAGACCCTCATGTTTGACGCGGTGAAGGAGATCGGCCCCTTCGGCAGCTTCCTGGATCTGTCCGACGACCTGCTGGAGGACTCTACGGAGCTGTATCGCCAGGATTATTTGAATCTGATGATCCCCAGCCGCATGGGGCACGCCGCATGGATCGGCGCAGGCCGGGAGAGCGTGGTGCAGCGCACCAGCCGCGCCTGGCACAAGCGTCTGGAGGAATTCCAGATGCCCGAGCTGGAGCCGGCCCGCCGGGCGATCCTGGAGAAGTATGTCCCCGCGGAGCTGCTGAAGTTCTGATTTCGATTCTATTCTGTTTGGCAGCTACGGAAGGGAGGTGCCGCAATGACGGCCAAAATGGATATTCGGGTATTTCATGAGTGCAACGGTATGCACAAGCATTCCTATCCCCAAATCTTATCGCCTATTGGCCAATCCATGGAGATCCGCATCGGCCAGGAGGAGTACACGGTCGGCGAAAAGGCCCTGTGCTTTATTCCGGCAGATACTATGCACGAGTGCAGCTTCTGCGGCCAGCTCCTGGTCATCAATCTGCATGACTACATCCTGCACGAGCAGAACACGGCCCTGCTGAACTACCCCCTGGTTATTTCCCTCCAGGGTCGGCTTTTGCAGCTGGTGGGACTGATCCAGGAGGAGCTGCACCAGGAGCCCAACAGCCGCTCGATTCACTATCTATACAGCTATCTCTATAGTAAGCTCATGGAGAACTGCGCTGTGCCGTCCATCCGCTATATCAATGAGCACTACGATATGCCCATCACCGTCAGCCAGCTGGCGGAGATGGAAAACTACAGTGTGACCTACTATAACGGGTGGTTCAAGCAGATCACCGGGGTGTCCCCCAGCCTGTATCTGCGGCACCTGCGCATCAGTAAGGCCAAGGAACTGCTGGAGGTCACGGACCACGACATCATCGACATCGCCATCATGGTGGGCTACAGCAGCAACTCTACCTTTACCCGGGCATTTCACGATGTGACAGGCATGTCGCCCAACGCTTACCGAAAAAGCTGCGCACAGAAAATCAGCTGAGATAGTAAAAAAAGCTCCCACATACGATAGTGTATGTGGGAGCTTTTTTGGGCTTTGGTACAAAAAAATCATACTAAACCTATATATTTGGTAAGAAAATGCCATAAATCGTAGAAAATGCCTATCTGTGGGGAAGATACTCTATTATAATATAAGCTGCAAGCGAGCAAAAAAATGCAAGCGGAGAAAAGGAGAAGAAGACTATGAATTCTATGGAGCGAGTTGTAGCGGCGCTGCAGCATCAGGAGCCGGACCGGGTGCCGGTATATCCTATCCTCTGCGGGATCACCCGCAAGCTGACCGGCGTCAGCTATCCGGAATGGTCCCAGGACGCGGACAAGTGCGCGGAGGCGTTTATCAAGTCCACAGAGGAATTTGACATTGACTGCATCGTGACCCTGATCGACCTGTCCGTTGAATGTACCGCGTGGGGACAGAAGCTGATCTTCGACGAGAATGAGGCGACGCATCCCGACTACAGCCAGTGCGTGATCCAGGATCTGGAGGACTATCCCAAGATTAAGAAGGTGGATTACCGCACCTGTGAGCGCATGATGATGCACATTGACGTGTGCAAAAAGCTGGTGGCGGCAAAGGGCGGCGAAAAGCCCATCGTGGCGTTCGTGTTCGGCCCCCTGGGCGTGTTGTCCATGCTGCGCAATCAGGAGGACCTGTATATGGACATTTACGATGATCCCGACGCGGTAAAGGAAGCAGTCATGGAGATCAACGAGACTCTGAAGGAGTACTGCGCCGCCCTGGCCGAAACGGGCATAAACGCCATCATGTTCGACACGCTGTTTGCCTCCGGCTCCATTATGTCCAAGGAGATGTGGGACGAGATGGAGGGCCAGGCCATCGAGGAGCTGAGCAATGTGGTCCGGGAACACAACTGCATGGTCATGATCCACAACTGCGGCGAGAAGATCTACTTTGACGCGCAGATCAAGCGCATGGATCCCGTGGCCATTTCCTTCCTGTATCCGCCGGATGACTGCGCCAGCTTTGCCGAGTGCAAGGAAAAATACGGCGACAAGGTGACGCTGATCGGTTGCGTGACGCCCGCCAATGCGGTGTTCGGCACGGATGAGGAGTGGGATAAGCAGTGTACGGATCAGATCGACGCCATGGCAAAGGGCGGCGGCTTTATGCTGGCCACCGGGTGTGAGTATCCGGCCAACGCTACCTTTGACCGGGCACAGAGGATGATCGACATCGCCAAGACCTACGGCGTTTATAAAAAGTGATGACAAAGATCGACCTGATCAACGGCTTCTTAGGGAGCGGAAAGACTACCTTCATCAGCCGCTATCTGCCCTGGCTGACGGAGCGCGGAGAGCGCGTGGCCGTTATCGAAAACGAATTCGGCACGGCGGGGATGGATACCGCGCTCCTCTCCGGCGCGGGGGCGCAGGTGCGGGAGCTGTCCGGCGGATGTGTCTGCTGCGGGCAGAAGGTAAATTTCTATCGGCTTTTGCGGGAGCTCTGCGCCAGCGGGGCGTGGGACCGCGTCATTGTTGAGCCCTCCGGCGTGTTCAACTGCGATGACTTCCTGGACATTGTGGAAAAGGCGGACGTGCGGGCCTGCGGGTATCTGAACAGCATCATAACGGTGCTGGCCCCTGCCGACATGGCGCCAGTATCGGAGCAGCAGACGGAGATGCTGTATAGCCAGCTGCACAGCACCGGGGCGATCCTCCTGAGCCAGCGGGACGGCCCCACCGCCGGAATGGGCGCGGCCGTGCGGCGGTGGGTCGATCAGCTCCTGGCGCAGAGAGGATGCACCGACCCGTTTCTGGGCCTCATTGAGGATGTTGCCTGGAACGAGCTTACGGACGCGGAGATGGCGGCGCTCTCCTGCGCCGGTTGGCGGCGCAAGGTGCATTGGCGCAGTCATATGAACCATCAGAGCTTTGCCCAAAGCCTATCCGTCTTTTCAAAGCGAGACTGGAACGAAGCGGCGCTGACGGTGTCCCTGACCAAGGCGATGGACGGCAGCTGCGGCATCGTGTACCGGATCAAGGGCTGCGTCATGAGCGCGGAGGGGATGCTGTATCAGGTGAACGCCGCACCCGGCCAATTGGGGATCCGGGCGGCGGCGGATTGGTCCGGCGGCAAGATGCTCAATGTGATCGGAAGGGATCTGGACCGGGCGGCGCTGAAGGCGCTGCTGGGCTGAGAACGGGGCGTGCCGCCCGCAAAGGGCCGAAATGTATAAAAAATGACGAAGAAGGGGCCGCCTGAACGAAAGTTCAGGCGGCCCCTTCAGGCGCTTATAGGTTCATATTGGGAAGGAGGATCCGGGCCTTTGTCCGGCGGCGCGGCACCGGGGTCATTTTTCCCGGGCAAAGGAAGCCGGATCCAGCCCGTAGCGGCGGATGCGGTATTGCAGGTTCTGCCGGCTCAGGCCCAGGAGCTTGGCCGCCTGGGAGATATTCCCGCCTGTTTGGTGCAGGGCATCCTCCACCGCCTGGCGCTCCATGCCCTGCAGGGCCCGGTTCAGCTCCGGGGCCGGGGCCGGCTTTGCCGCAGGCTCCTCCGCCGGGACGGGCTGCACATGGCCCGGCAGGTAGGCGGGGGTGATCTGGGAGAGATCATCCGGCAAAACATTCATGGCGTGCTCAATGCAGTGCTGCAGCTCCCGGACATTGCCCGGCCAGTCATAGGACAGGAACAGGTCCAGGGTGTCGGGGCTGAGGCCCCGGACGTTTTTGCGCAGCTTTTTGTTGTATTCCGCAATATAGAGCTTGGCCAGCAGGGGAATGTCCTCCCGCCGGCGGCGCAGAGGGGGAATGGAGAAATTCACCACGCCCAGCCGGTACAGCAGGTCCTGGCGCAGCTTGCCCTCCGCCACTGCCTGCCGGGGCGGGATGTTTAGGTTGGAGAGGAAGCGCACGTCCACCTGCTTTTCGCTCATGCCGCCCACCCGGCGGACCACACCGTCCTGCAGGACCCGCAGGAGCTTGGCCTGGAGGGAGACGTCCATGGAGTTCAGCTCGTCTAAGAGCAGGGTGCCGCCGTCCGCCTGCTCCAGCAGGCCCGGTCGGCGCTCGGCCCCGGTGTAGGCGCCCTTTTCCGTGCCGAACAGGATGCCCTCCAGCAGATTTTCCGGCAGAGCCGCGCAGTTGATGGCCAAAAACGGCCCGTCTGCGCGGCGGCTGGCGTTGTGTATGCTTTGGGCCAGCAGCTCTTTGCCGGTGCCGGTCTCGCCGTAGATCATCACGGAGGAGTCGTTTTTCGCCACCCGGCGGCACTGGTCCACCAGCGCGCGCATGTCCTTGCTCACATATACCATGTCCTGGAAATGGTACCGGGCCGTGAGCCCGCTCTTGCTCTTCCGGGCCGAGGGCTGCTGCTGGTCCACCAGCTTTTGCTGCAGGTCCATGATCTGGCTCTGGAGCTTTTCGATGATGCTCCAGTCCTTCATCACGTTGAAGGCCCCCAGCACCTGGCCGTTCTGCACGATGGGGTACAGGTCCGTGATCACGCGGACCTCCTTGCCGTAGCGGGTGATATACTGCTGCTGCAGGTTCAGGATGGCCTGTCGGTTGCGCAGTACCTCGGGAATGGCCAGCTTGCTGCCTGCCTGGGCGCGGTACACGTCCGCGTCCGCCTCGCCCCGCACATCGCCGGTGACGATGGAATCCATCTGCTCCGCCGCGTCGTTGAGCAGGTAAATGCGCTCCTGATGGTCAAACAGCACCACCGACTCGCTGACCCGGCCCAGCACCTGCAGGAGCATGTCGTGGCAGGCGTCATTGGTGGCGTTGCGGAACACAATGAGCCTTTCGCACGGGGGCACCTCTACCCGGGGGGTGGGGCAGCGGAGCAGATACACGCCAAAGGATGGGTTCGTATAGAGCTTTTTCTCCCGCTCCCGCCACAGGTGCGGGGCCAGCTCCTCCAGCTTTTCACCGCAGATCTCCCGGCCAAAAAGCTGCCGGGCCGCGTCGTTGGTGCGTGTCACGGTGCTGTCCTCCCGGGTCAGCACCGCCCCCAGCCCGCACTCCGACAGCAGCTGCAGCGCCTCCTCAATGTGCATGGCTTCGCCTCCTTCCGCAAATTTTCTATTGCCATTATACCATGCTTTTGAATCGATTGCAAAATTTTTTGCACTCTTTTTTGCCAAAACAGGCGACAGCCGGAGCGCTGTGGGTGGAGCGCTCCGGCTGTCGCCGAAAGAGAGATGATTCTTATGGAGATGTGTGGGATGAAAATTTACTCAATGATGTCCAGCACCTCGGGCACCGGGTCGCCCGGATCCTCGCCGGCCACGACTGGCTCCAGGCCCATCTCCTCCCGGTAGGTGTAGTCGAATTTCTTGCGGTTATTAAGGAACTTGATGGCCGCAATGACCACGAATATCGTCACGATAGCCGCCGGGAAGCCGCACACCACAATGGCGGAGTTCAGCGCGTCATAGCCGCCCACATACAGCAGCACGAAGGTAAGGAAGCCCATGAACAGGCCCACGGTGGCGTTGAAGCTCTTGGGGACCTTGGTCAGAGAGGGGTCCAGCTCCGTCTTCTTCATAAAGAGCATGGGGATGGAGTAGCAGATGGAGTCGGCGAAGGTGATAAAGGTGATCATCGCCAGGAGGATAAAGAACCACTTCAGAAATCCGCCGCCGGGCAGCATATCCAGGAAGGCGAAGGTAGCGATGCCGTCGCCATACTGGAGCATCAAGTCGTACAGGGGGCTGCCGTCCAGGATCTGGAGCATGGCAGTGCCGCCGAAGATCACATACCACAGGCCCGTAACGGCGGCGGGCAGGATGCAGTTGACCAGGATGAATTGGCGCAGGGTGCGGCCATAGGCGATGGACACATAGAACAGCGCCTGCAGCAGGCCGGGCACCAGGTTCCAGGAGTAGTAGAACATGGTGTTGTTGTTTTGCCAGCCGGTCTGGGTCACGGAGTCGCCGAAGGAGATCATGTGGATGAAGTCCTGGAGGTACTGGCCCAGGGACTCAAAGCCCAGGGTCAGCAGGCGGTTGCCGCCGGCAGGACCTGCCAGGAGCACGAACAGCATGATGGCAAAGTAGCAGATGGCGTTGAAATTGCTGAGCTTGCCCATGAGCTTGTGTACGCCGGAGCAGGCGAACACGATGGCCAGGGCGGTGTAGATGATGACAATATAGGGTTCAAAGCTGGGGGTCTCGCTCATACCGGCCACGGTGCCGATGCCGGAGTTCAGCTGGATAACGGCCAGGCCCATGTTGGTGCCGCAGTCGATCATGCAGATGATGACCAGGATGTTGATGAGAGTGCCGATGATGCCGTGGCACTTATCGCCCATCAAGGGGGACAGGGTGGAGCTGGCCTTGAGGGTTTGGCGACCATTGTAGTACACCAGGGAGATGACCAGAGCCACGCAGCAGATCAGGAAGAAGGGGGGCACGCCATAGTGCAGGAAGCAGTACTCCAGGGTGGGTACCACAGCCTCGGGCGTTCCGCCCTCCACGCCCAGGAAGGCAGGGGGGTTCATGAACAGGTTCACGGGGCCGGACACGCCGTAAAAGCAAATGCCCACAGCGATGGTGCCCGTGATGGACAGGGTGAACCAGGTGCTGTTCTTCAGGCTGGGCTTGGCGTCCTTGCCGCCCAGGCGGATGTTGCCCCATTTGCTGAAAAGGATAAACACGCACAGAGCGGTCACCATCAGCACGCACAGCACATACACCCATTTAAAGTGTGCCATGATCCAGTCCAGCGCGCCCAGCAGCGCCGTGTTGAAGCTGTCGGGGATCACCGCGCCCAGCACAACGATCAGCAGCAGGCACGCCGCGCCGGGGATCAGGATGTGCAGGTCGATCTTTGACCAAATACCTTCTTTCTTGCCAGGTTGATTTTTCATGGTGAGTTCTCCTCCTGTTACACATTTTTGAAAGGATAGACCCGAAAGCGGCGGATACAAACACAAAATAGTACAATATCGCTGCCCCCATTATAACTCATTTTTCACCGTGTAAAAAAGAGCCATATGAGCCATACTTTCCACATGAGATTTGTGTACTCTCACTAACAAAAGCATACCATACTCCCATAAAAACACTGTGCCCTATCCCGGGTATCCTGTGCAGGTTTTTAGAAAATAAAAAGATTCGTATGCCAAAGCGGCGTTCTATTAGTGATTTTTACCATAAAAATGCGTATGCTTTTCCGGCGGCGCAGGCAGAGCTTTTGGGTGGAATAATTTTGCCCAATTTCCGGGGTGTAGAAATAAACGAAGTTCGTATAATTTTACCATTTTTGTGTCATCTGAACATATAATTTCACTCCTTGCTATGATTTAATAAGGCTATCAAGCAACAACGCGAAAAAACAAAACTTATATAAGAAAATACAAGGAGGACAAAAGTATGAGTAAGATGAACATGGACCAGTGGACCAAGGACCTGCTGGCGGCGCCCGTCAAGAAGGCGCTTCCCGTGCTGTCCTTCCCCTCCATTCAGCTGATGGACTGCACTGTCCGCGACCTGATTTCCGACAGCGATATGCAGGCCAAGGGCATGAAGCTGGTGGCCGACCGCACGGACGCCGGGGCTTCCGTCAGCCTGATGGACCTGTCCGTGGAGGCCGAGTGCTTCGGCGCTCCCATCCATGTGTCCGATGATGAGGTCCCCACCTGCGTGGGCCCCGTCATTTCCACAGAGGTGGACGAGGACGAGCGCATGGCCCAGGCCGAGGCGCTGCGTGTGCCCGAGGTGGGCGAGGGCCGCACGGGCCTGTATATCGAGGCCATTGAAAAGGCCCTGAAGCTCATTGAGGACCGCCCCGTTCTAGCCGGTGTCATCGGCCCCTTCTCCCTGGCGGGCCGCCTGGTCTCCGTTACCGAGGCTATGCTCTACTGCTATGACGAGCCCGACATGATGCACGCGGTGCTGGAAAAGACCACCGAGTTCATCACCAAGTACATCCTGGCCTACAAGGCGGTGGGCGCCCAGGGCGTGGTCATCGCCGAGCCTTTGGCGGGCCTGCTGTCTCCGGGCCTGGCCCAGGAGTTCTCCGGCGACTACTGCAAGCGCATTGTGGATGCCGTGAAGGACGAGGGCTTCGCCGTTGTGTATCACAACTGCGGCAACACCGCCAATGTGACCCTGGACTCCATCTTCAGCTGCGGCGCCAACGCCTACCACTTCGGCAACGCCGTCAAGATGGAGGAGATCATGGAGAAGGCTCCTTCCGACATCATCTGCATGGGCAACGTCAGCCCTGCCGAGGAGTTCCGGGGCGGTACCCCCGAGTCTGTCCGGGCCGCCACTTTGGATGTTATGGAGAAGTGCTGCAAGTATCCCAACTTCGTCATCTCCTCCGGCTGCGATATTCCCCCGCTGAGCAGCTGGGATAACATCGATGCCTTCTTCGCAGCCGTGAAGGAGTTCTATCAGCGCTGAACCCGTTGGGGATTCCTGATCCCTATCTCATAAATAAAGCGCCGGGCGCACAGGGGGTATCCCCTGTGCGCCCGGCGTGATATTTTGCTTTCGGACTTTATTCCGATTCAAAGGACATACATTCCACGTAGTTATCCATGAAAATCGGGTTAGAACTCAGGTCCACCGTTTCGGACATTTCCGCCAGAGCCGTGCCCTGCTGCTGGAATTCGCCCCGCAGCAGCATCATGGACGCGCCCACCAGGGCGGCGTTGCCGATGGCGCAGGCCCGATCCTCCAGAGCCGACGGATATAGACCCATGCAGGCGGCGCTGTGCAGGTTCAAAAAGCTGCCGAAGCCCCCGGCAATGATGAGCCGTCCGGGCCCCTCGGCGTCAATGCCCTCCGTTTCCAGCAGGGTCAGCATGCCCGCGCAGATGGCGCTCTTGGCCAGCTGCAGCATCCGGATGTCCTTTTGGGTCAGGGCCACCTCCGGCGTCAGAGGATATTCGTCCTCCTCGTCGGTAAAGGCGCCGGTCTCGTCAATAATTTCCTCCCGGCAGAACACCGCCGCCGCATCAATGATGCCGCTGCCGCAGATACCCACCGCCGGGGCATTTCCAATGGTGTGGCAGCAAATTTTGCCGTCCTCCCAGGTCACCCGGTCAATGGCGCCGGGGCTGGCCTGCATGCCCTGGGAGATGGTGGCGCCCTCAAAGACCGGCCCCGCCGCGGTGGAGCAGCACAGCAGCCGCCCATTATTCCACAGGGCCAGCTCGCCGTTGGTGCCGATGTCCGCCAGCAGGGCGCTCTCCGACCGGGTGCAGATCTGGCTGGCCACCAGGGCCGAGGTGATGTCCGCCCCTACGAAGGCCGACATGCACCGGGGCAGATACAGCTTGGCCCCGGGCGCCGCCGCCAGCTTCAGCTCCCCCGGCTCCGCGAATCGGCCAAAGAGCTCGTCGGCGATAAACGGCGCATGGGACAGGCAGTCCACGTCCCGGCCGGTGAGCAGGTACAGCATGGTGGTGTTGCCGGTGAGGACCACGGTGTCCACCGCCCCGGCGTCCACGCCGGCCTGGGTCTCCATCTGCCGCAGCAGGGCGTCCACCCCGTCCCGGATGCACCGGGCCAGGGCTTCCCGTTCACCGGCCAGGGATTTTTCAATGCGGGAGATAACATCCGCGCCGTACACCCGCTGGGGGTTGGGGGCCGCCGCCTGGGCCAGGAGGGCGCCGCTCCGGTCATAGAGCCGGGCGGCCAGGGTGGTGGTACCGATGTCTACCGCCGCGCCGTAATTTGTAAAGATAGGCTCCGGGGTAAAGACGGGCATGGTGCCGTCGCCGCTGATGGCCTGCACAGCCCGGTTGGCGTCCAGCACCACGGTACAGTCGCCCTCCACCGCGGCCAGGCACGCCAAACGGAGGCCGCTGCTCAGAGCTTCCGGGTCCAGCAGCGCCGTCTCCTGGGGCCCGGCCGGGGAGACCCGGCCCTGCACCGTTACCCGGCACTTGCCGCAGCGGCCATGGCCGCCGCAGGGAGTCTCCACCCCACCGTCCAGGGCGTGGAGCAGCAATGTCCCCGCCGGGACCTCCCGGACGGACACCTTTCCGTTTGGCGCATAAATGGTTACTTTGGGCATGTTGTTCCTCCGTATAACAAACGGGCAAAACCCCTGCATTTACAGGGGTTTTGCCCGCATATGATTGAGAGTGATCGCTCTGCCGACGCAGCCGCAGGCACATGGCCACGCAAGCCGGCAGAAAAGGGAAAGATCAGCTGGCCAGCAGCTGCATGGCTACCTCGGCACAGGTGGTGGCATCGGGGGTATAGGCATCGGCATTGATGGACTGGCCAAAGGCCTCCGTTACGGGAGCGCCGCCGATCATGATCTTCACCTTGTCGCGGACACCGGCCTCCACAGCCTTCTCCACCACTTCGCCCATGACGGGCATGGTGGTGGTCAGCAGGGCGCTGCAGCAAATGATGGTGCAGTCATTTTCGATGGCTGCCTCGATGAATTTCTCCGGGGGAACATCCACGCCCAGGTCGATGACGGTGAGGCCCTTGCCCTCCAGCATCATGCGCACCAGGTTTTTGCCGATGTCGTGCAGGTCGCCCTTCACGGTGCCCAGGATCACCTTGCCCTTGGGCTCCACGCCCGCCTCGGACAGATAGGGCTTCAGCAGCTCCGCGCCCACGTTCATGGCGCGGGCAGCCACCAGCACCTCCGGCACGAAGATCTCGTTGGCCTTAAAACGGCGGCCTACCACATCCATACCGGCCAGCAGGCCGTCCTGCAGGATAGTCTGGGCAGGAATGCCCTCCTCCAATGCCTGAGGGACCAAAGTCTTGATGAGCTTTGCGCGGCCCTTCTGCATGGCCTCGGAAATATCGGTTAATGTACTCATAGTTCGCTCCTCCTTTTCTTACTGAACGGTGGTGTCGCGCTCTTTACTGCTGTCCAGCCGCCCGCCTCTTTTCCTAAATTTCCCCGGCGTCACCCCGGTGAACCGGGTGAACACCTTTATAAAGTAACTCTGCTCCTCGTAGCCCACGGCGTCGCAGATCTCGCGGATGGAGAGTTTACTTACCAGTAGTAATGCCTTGCTGCGGTCAATGCGCAGCTTGCTGAGATAGTAGCTGAAGGTACAGCCCATCTCGTCCTTAAAAATTTTGCTGAAATAGTTGGGAGAAAAGCCCACCTGCTTGGCCGTATCCTCCAGGGTGACATGCTCGGCCAGGTGCTGCTTCATGTAGTTGATAGCGTCGTAAAGAATGTCCTTGCGCTTTACGTCCGCCTGCTCAAATACCAGTCCCGCGTAGCGGGTGATGAGCCGGGTCAGCCAGCCCACCAGGTCGTCCGCAGAGTGCAGCCGGTCACTCTCCTCCATAAACTGCTGGTTCAGCGCCAGCACATTGGACTGGTCCGCACCGCCGGAGATAGCCGCCCGGGAGAGGACTGACATCAGTTCCAGGGACCGCACCCGCATGGCCTGATACTCACCGCCGGTGGCAAAGAAGATGTAGCCGAGAATTTCGTTGAGAAGCCGCCGGGCATCCCGCTCGTCACCCTCGGAAATGGCCTTTACCAGCTCCTGCTCCTTGTCAATGGGGTAGGTGGTGGGGGTGTCCTTGAGCTTATACTGCTGCAGGTACTGACCGATGGACTGATACTGCTCGGCCTGGTTGCGCCGCTCGATGACGGCCATGCTGCTGTCGCCTATATACAGGGCTGAGGCCAACAGCTGCAGGGAGATATAGTTCAGATCCTCCGGATTCCGCCGGGGAAACTGACGCAAAAGATGGCTGATACCTTCCAGCCGTTCCAGGGACATATCGTCCTGCAGGGAGGGGGTGCTGGCGATGTAGTCGTCCAGGTCCATGATCATGATGGGGCCGCAGGAGAGGGAACCCACCACCTTGCCACCCAGCAGGATGGGGGCGGCGATCCAGCCCATGCCCATGGTGCAGAAGTAGATATACCGTCCGCCGAACCGCTCCGCCTGCCGACCGCCGTAGGTGTGCAGGCTCTGGCAGGATTGCCCGGGGCACAAAAGCGACTGGCATTGGCTGCATAGGGTGCAGCCGTCCGGGTCCGCCGGAAGCAACACTTCACCGTTTTCGTCCAGCAGGGTGCAGGGGGTGCCGCAGGACAGAGAGAACGCATCTACCATTTGGGCCGCATGCTGTGTGTCAATGGGCCGATTCAGACGTCGATCTTTTTTAGCCATTTTGTGGCACCTACTTTACTATATATTATAAGTAGTATAGCATGGGAAAACTATGATTTAAATACGAAAAATAGTGTTTTCTTACGCCTATGAGAAAAAGGAATATGATACATGAGAACTTGTATCATAGCTGGCACTTTTCTTGCCAAAAGCGGTTGTCAAAATGCCTGGACCGCATCTGCCTGGCAGCCGCTTTCGTGGATCACCGTGGCCCGGCTCTCCACTGTGACGGACACCAGCATGGTAGCGGAATACGCTATGGCGTATTCCCGTTTTTCCTCCGTATGGATCTTTAGATGACCCAGGGCACCCATGGACCGGGCTTTATCGGCTGCCATTTGGGCGGAGAGGTCCTTGGCGGCCCGGACGGCGTCGTCCAGCTGCTCGAAATACTGCGGGCGCATCCCGTTTCCGCTGAGGAGGAAGCCCTCCTCGTAGAAGGTGGTCAGGTCCTCGCAGGTGGGGCGGATCACCAGGCGCGCACTGGCGCTGATGTTGCTCACCGCGGCGCCCAGGGCGTTGGCGGTGCTGCCATATTCGGGCAGCAGGGCGGTGGTGTCCAGCAGGGCCGCCGCCTGGGGCAGGAAAAACCGGGTGGGTGCGCCCACGCCGATAAGTACTGCGTCCGTGTGCAGCCTTAGGGCACTTACGCCTTTCGTATCCGTGGCCGCCTGGTAGCATTGCTCGGCCAGGGCGTCCAGGACCCGGGGCGTTTTCAGCGCCGGGGAGAGGCCGCAGCCGGTCTCCAGCAGCACACGGGCCAGCTGGCAGTAGAGCTTTTTCACCGCCAGCCGCTCCGCCTCGTCGCAGAGCTGTTCGATGGTCATGTCCAGCCAAAAGCACATCCACTGGGCCGCGTATCGGGAGGCCCGGCCCTCAAAGGCCGTAAACTGCCCCCGCAGGTGCATAATGTCCGTGGGGGTCAGGCCGCTGCGAATGATAACGCCCTCGTTTTCCAACCGATGCAGCGGCAGGGCGTAGACGGAGCAGCCCAACACCTCCGCCAGCTCCTCCAGCCGCAGGGGCTCCTGCTCCAGGGCCCGGCAGAGGGCCATTTCCGGCCCGTCGTACCGGCCGTCGTCCGCCGGCATCTCCAGCAGGACGATGAACTCGTGCTGGGGCAGGAACTGGGACGCGCCCAGCTGGGCCAGCTTCTGCAGCTTCGGCAGCACGCCGGGATGCTCGGAGGCCAGCAGGCACAGGGGGATGGCCCGGCGGCTGTCCAGGGAGATAGAGTCCTCGCCCATAAGGATGCGGCTGTCGCCGCCCAGGCCCGCCGTGTGGATATAGACCCCGTGGACCATGGTCCGCCAGGGGCCGATCTGAATGCCGTCTCCGGCGGCAATGGGGAAGCCGCCCTGTACCACGGAGATGTCCGTGGTGGTGCCGCCCATGTCCACGATCAGCGCGTCCTGTTCATGAGCCAGGTGCTGGCCGCCGATGACGCTGGCCGCCGGGCCGCACAGAAGTGTTTCCACCGGGTGTTCCGCGGCAAAGCGGCGGGACATCATGGTTCCATCGCTGCGCACGATCCACACCGGCACGGAGATGTTCAGCTTTTGCAGGGAAAGCTCAATGGCGTCCAGAAAACGCCGCATCACCGGCTGCAGCCGAGCGTTGAGCAGGGTGCTGGCGCCCCGGCGGAGGATGTTCCGCTCATGAAACAGCTCGCTGCCCAGGACGCAGGGCACATGGAGGCTCCTCTCCACCAGCTTGGCGCATTCCCGCTCCAGGGCCCCGCCGTCGTCCATGGGGTCGATCTGCACGATGGCCATGCTGCCGCAGTCGGAGAATTTCTCCAGAAGCTCGGTGTGGAAGGCATTTTCATCCACGGTCAGGGGGCTGCCGGGCCGCCCGTTCAGCAGGCAGAGCTTGTCCTTTGGGGGCAGGCCGTAGCCCGTGCCGTTTTGGGCCACCACCTTGGGATGGGCGCCGATGAGGATCAGGCCCGCCCGGCCCCCCTCGTTTTCAACGCACGCGTTGGTGGCCATGGTGGTGGACAGGGCCACATATTCCGCCTTGGCCCGCAGCTCCGGGGGGATCTTCTCCAGGGCGCTGCAGATACCGATTTTCAGGTCGTGGTGGGTGGTCTGTGCTTTGGCGGAAAAGAGAATTTTATCGTTTTGCCGGTCGTAGACCACGGCATCCGTGCAGGTGCCGCCGGTGTCGATGCCAATGCCGATCATGCCTGTGCCTCCGTTTGTATGTCGCGTTCCGACAAATGGTAGGTTTCCGCGCCCATGGCCGCGTCGTAGGGGGCGCGGCGGGTGGGGCAGTTTTCCCGGGGGCAGAGCATGCAGTTTTCAAAGGTGGCCTCCGTCTCATATACGAAGCCCGAGACGGACTTATACGGCAGCATCAGGCAGTTGCTTGTCAGCTCCAGGCCGATGCGGTCGGCCCCGCCATCCAGCAGCCGGAACAGGGCCCGCTGGCAGGTGATGGGGAATTCCGGCAGGGAGCCGGGATTCATCCGGGCTGTGTGGCCCAGGTTGTAGGTGGCCTTGAGTACCTTGGTCATTTCCACGTCCACGCCCCGCATGGCGTACTGGGAAAAGCTGTCGATCCACCAGCGCTCCAGGGGGTCTTCCATAGCTTGGGCCAGGTCGTAGAGCTCCCGTCCGCAGCTCACCGCGTAGGGAAAGGCCCGGCGGACCTTTTCCAGATTCACCCGCATGATCCGGCTTTTGAAGCGCTCCGCGCCGATGATGGTCTCTTCCGCCTCCTGGTGTACCGGCGCCAGGCAGAACACCGCCTTGGGCCGGGCCACCGCCACGCACTGGTCATATATATCGCGGAATTCGTCCTCCATTTCGGAGTCAATGTTCAAAGCCGTCACCGTTTCGGCAAAGGAGGGCTGAAATGCCATAGAAACAAATTTCATGTCCATACACTACGCTCCTTTTCACGGAAGCTCCGGGCACTCCGCCTGGATAAGCTGATAAGGAAAAATAAAACAATATTACTCCCGTATAGTATTATTATACTATGCAGAGTCAACAACAGACTTTGCCGCATCACTTGCATCTTTGACTTTTTTTCTTTTTTTCTCGCCAGAGCCGGAAATGGAGAAAAAAGGGGTGCGGCAAGTCGTTCTCGCCGCACCCATAGGGGATGTGAATTACAGAGCCTCGATGGCGTCCAGCTGCTGGGCGGAAATGCCGGTCTCCTTCATCAGCACTTCCCGTACCCGGGCCTTCAGATCATCGTCCAGCTTGGGGCCGTGCTGGGCGTGGGCCTCCAGCATCCGGGCCATTTCCTTGTCGATGTTCTCCTCGATATAGGCAGAGCCCTTGGCACCCCGGGCGCCGACGCGCGGCATATAGAGGTCCATGAAGTTATCCAGGGTGTAGTCACAGGTGAGGAAGCTGCCGTCATGCTCGCACTCCTTGATCTCCTCCATGTCGATGGTCTCCTCGTTGACCTCCAGGGGAGCGGTGGCGATCTTCACCTGGCGGATGATGTCAATATCCACCATGAGCTTGTCAAAGGACGTGGCGTTGACGCTGTCCACGATGCCGCCGGCCTCCATGACCAGGTTGATCCCGGCAGCCGTTGCGGAGAAGAAGGTCAGCATGGACTCGTAGCCTGCCTGCACGTTCACCACCGGTGCGTCGGTCTGGCTGCCGCCGCCCCGGGAGGGCAGGTCGTAGAACCGGGCCATCCGGGCGCCCCAGGCCTGCATCAGCGCACCCTCGGGGGAGCCGCAGGCGAAGATCATGCCCTTCATGTCCATGGCGTTGGACTGCATGCCGAATACCACCGGGGTGCCGGGACGGATCATCTGGGCCAGGGCGATGCCTGCCAGATCCTCGGCGGTGCCGCTGGCCACGGTGCCGGCGATGGGCAGGGGACCGGTGGCGCCCAGCATGGCGGCGGGGCAGACGATGACGGGCTGGCCGTACTTAGCCAGGGTCATGAGGCAGTCCAGCATTCTGCCGTCCAGGGCCAGGGGGGAATTGGTGTTGATGAGGGTGATCATCCGGGGCTTCTCGGCAAAGGCTTCCTCGCCGCCGAACATCTCGCAGCCCACCTTCATGAGGCCCTCCATGATGTTCTTGTTGCCGGTGGAGATCATGATGACCTTGTCGGAGTTGAGGAGGGTGGCGTAGAGCATACTGGCCGGAGCGGTGTCGTCGGCCACGTCGCAGGGCTGGATGGTGATGCCGCCGTTGATGTCATACACCTCGGCCTCCTGCACCAGACGGGCGCACCTTACATAGTCGGCGATGGTGCCGGGGTGCTTGTTGCCCTCCCGGTCGGCGGTGAAGGCGCAGCCGTAGGCGGGGGCGGCGTTCACATGGCCTTCGCCGATGATCATATTGTACTTGGGATTCCGGGCGTAGAGGGTGAAGGAGGAGGGGGCCATCTTCACATAGTGCATGATCTGCTCCTCAGTGAAAAATGCGGTGTGATCCTCTACCCGGATGCCGTTGGCCTTCAGGACCTCTACGGCCTCGTCGTTGTGGAACACAACGCCTACGTCCCGCAGGATCTCCATAGCGGCCTCGTGGATCATTTGCTCTTTGGATTTCATGTTCATATTCGTGTTACCTCATTCTGTATAGTTTTTTAGCGGTTGCGCACGCCCAGCTTCAGCGCACCCCGCAGGTAGGCGATGCTCTCCTCGCAGGCCTTCATCTCCCGGGCCCGGGCCTCCTCGATGGGCTCGTCGATGCTACGGAAGGCGATCTCGTTTTCCATGATGATCTTGTCCATGGGAGATTTTTCACGGATCATGCGGATCATGCGGGCGCAGTCCATGGAGCCCTGGCCGTGAGGCGCACCCACGGTGTGAACGCCCAGGGGATCGGTGTAGATCAGGTCGTCGCTGAAGTGGCAGCAGTAGGCCTGGGGCAGCATCTTCTCGAAGGCGGAGTGGGGATTCTCGGTGACATAGTAGGCGTTCATATTGTCCACGCAGGTGCCGATGAGGGTGTGGTTCAGCTTGTCCACCAGCCAGAGGATCTCGTCGGTGAAGGTGTCAGTGTGGTTCTCAATGGCCACCTGCATGCCGTACTCCTCAATCAGGGGGATGACGGCCTTGAACTGGTCATAGCGCACCAGGAGCTGCTTCATCACATCCGGGTGCATCCAGCTGCCGAAAAGCTCCCGGGGCCGGATGATGTCCAGGCTGAACTTCACCAGCTCCGCGCCCAGGTCGTGGCCGATGCGCAGGGCCTCCTCCACGGTGCAGTTCACCCGGGAGTCGCTGCCGGCGTTAAAGGAGGAGTTGAACTCCAGGAACAGGCCGCACTTTTTGGCGTAGTCCGCCACCTTGTGCAGGTTCTCCGTGCCGAAGGGGTCGGATGCGCCGGTGGCCAGCAGGTCCACCTTGGTGATCTGCAGGCCGTCCAGCTCCCATTCCGCGCATTTGTCCATCAGCTCATAGAGACTCATGACCTGGTCGAAATAGTAGTCCTTGCCAAATCCCCAGCTTTCGCCAAAGCCGAAAAAGTGCAGCGTGTAGGTGTGCATACCC
>CAVKFX010000010.1:29804-36869 GCA_963655625.1 uncultured Eubacteriales bacterium
GGTCTGTCAACTGTCTGTTTCATAGGATCATCCTCGCTTTTCTCAGAATTTGGTTTTGTAATTTTTGTGAATAATTTCATTGAAATTTGACGTTTTTCACAGAAAAATGATTGAATTCCTTTCTGCATTTTTATAATACACAAAAACGCCGCGGCACAATGTGCTGCACACAGGAAAAGCTGTGCAAAACTTCGGATTTTACCTGCCGGGCCCTGTTTCAAAAGTCGGTTCCTCTTGTTTTTTCTGCTTCTTACCGCTATAATAACATAAAAAGTCGAAAACAGGCAGGTGAGAGAAGTGCAGTTTATACAAAAACTGGAGCAGGCGCAGAAGCTGAGCCTGACGCCGTCCATGCGCCAGGCCCTGGAGTGTCTGCAGCTTCCGGCTATGGATCTGCTGCAATATGTGCAGGAGGCGGCCCTGGAAAACCCCATGCTGGAGGTGGAGCTGCCCTCCCTGGAGCAGCTCTCTGCCGATGCGCCCGCCGAGCCTGCCGTCACCCAATATGACACCTGGGACGACTGCTTCGCCCGCCGGCGGACGGACGGCGCCGACCTGGATCCCCTGGCCGCCGCATCTGCCGAGACGGAGTCCCTGCGGGACCATCTGCTCGCGCAGATCGGCCAGTCGGCTCTTATTGACGCGGAACTACAGCCCCTGTGTCGTTTTTTGGTGGACTGCCTGGACAGCCGCGGCTATCTGGACTGCCCGCTGGACGCCCTGGCCCAGGAGACCGGCCAGCCCCTTTTTCAAATGGAGCAGGCTCTGTTCGCCGTGCAGATGCTGGACCCGCCCGGCGTGGGCGCCCGGTCCCTATCCGAGTGCCTGGTGCTGCAGCTCTCCCAGGGGCCGCATTTCAACGCACTGACCCTGGGGCTGGTCCGGAGCGGCCTGGAGCAGATGGCCAAAAAGCAATACGCGGAGCTGGCCAAGCGCTTTCACACGGACAAAAAGAGCATTCTCGCGGCGGTGGACGTTATCTCCCGGCTCAACCCCATCCCCTCCCAGGGCTTCGGCTCCCACGATTACGACGCCTTTGTCATTCCCGATGCCTTTATCACCGGCCGGGACGGCGGCCTGACCGTGGAGCTGAACACCGCCGCCCAGCCCCGCATTACCATCGACAGTCATTACCGCGCCCTGCTGGAGTCTACGGATGACCCGGAGCTGGAGGAATACCTGCGGGGAAAACTCCGGCAGGCCAATGATCTGCTCCGGGGCGTCCAGGCCCGGGGGCAGACCCTGCAGCGGCTGGTACGGTATGTGGCGGGGGCCCAGCGGGACTTCTTTTCCGGCGGCGAGCTGCACCCCATGACCATCCAAAGCGCCGCGGAGGCTCTGGACATCAGCCCCTCCACCGTCAGCCGGGCGGTGCAGGACAAGTACATCCTGTTCGGGAGCCGCGTGCTGCCCCTGCGGAGCCTGTTCTCCACCCCGGCTGCCTACGGCGGGGAGGGGGAGCTGTCCTCCGTGGCGGTGAAGCAGCGTTTGCGCGCCCTGGTGCAGAAGGAGGATCCGGCCCACCCCCTGTCCGACGAGGATCTGGCCGCCGCCCTGGCGGAGGATGGGGTGACCCTCTCCCGCCGCACCGTGGCCAAATACCGCGCCCAAATGCAGATCCCGCCCATCGCCCGGCGCCGGGTCCGGGGATGACCTGAACGAAAAAAGCCGAATGAGCATTTCTGCTCATTCGGCTTTTTATATGTGGGATGTGACGGTCATAGAATGGCTTCCCGGAGGAAGCGGGCGGTCTCCGACCCTTCGCAGCGCAGCAGCTGCTCCGGCGTTCCGGTGAACACCACCCGGCCGCCCTGATCGCCTGCGCCGGGGCCCATGTCGATGACCCAGTCCGCCTGGGCCACCACCTCCAGCCGGTGTTCCACCGCGATCACGGTGTTGCCCTGGGAAACCAGCCGCCGCAGCAGCTGCAAAAGCTGCTGCACGTCTCTGTGGTGCAGGCCGGTGGTGGGCTCGTCAAAGATGTAGATATTCCCGGTTTTTGTCAGCTCGCTGGCCAGCTTCAGCCGCTGCACCTCGCCGCCGGAGAGGGTATCCGTCCGCCGGGAGAGGGTCAGGTAGCCCAGACCTACCCGGACCATGGCCTGCAGGCCCACCAGGATCTGCCGGGCCAGGGACGCGCCCAGGGGGTCCCGAATATTCTCCAGCACCCCCACCAGGTCCGACACCTGCATGCCGTTGTAGTCCACGATGTTGTAGCCGTTTATACGGGAGGCCAGGGCGGCGGGGTTCAGCCCGCTGCCGCCGCAGGCGGGACAGGGGCGGCGGCACATGAGGCTCAGCGCCTCCTCCTGCACGCTCTTTTTCAGGCCCCCGATGTCCCGGTTTTTATACAGCCGGTTGAACCGGGTCACCACGCCCTCATAGGGCAGGTGGGAGACCTGGCCGGTATTCTTGTAAATGTGGTCGATGATCAGCGGCTCCCGGGTGCCGATGCGCAGCACGTGCCACTCCTCGTCCGTGTAGTCCCGCAGCTTCTTGTCCGGGTCCAGATAGGGATTGTTGGTGTAATAAATGCTCTGCCAGCTGCCGCCGGAGAACTGGGAAAAGCGGATGGCCCCTTCGTTGATGCTCTTGTCCCGGTCAAACATGGCCTCCTCGTCCAGGGCCGTCTCCTGGCCCAGACCGGTACACACCGGGCACATGCCCCGGGGATGGTTAAAGGAATAGGCCATGGACCCGCCGGCGCTGGGCTGACCCACCCGGGAAAACAGCATCCGGATCAGCGGGGCGATATCCGAAGCGGTGCCCACGGTGGACCGGGCGTTGGCGCCGATGGACTTCTGGTCCACCACCACGCAGGGGGTCAGGCCCCGGATGGACTCCACCTCCGGGCGCTTGTGGTGGGGCATCCGGCTGCGCAGATACAGGGGAAAGGTCTCCTGCCACTGGCGGCGGCTCTCCTCGGCGATGGTGTCAAAGGCCAGGGAGCTTTTGCCGGATCCGGACACACCCGTCAGCACCACAAGCTGCTCCTTGGGGATACGCAGATGGAGCTTTTTCAGGTTGTTTTCCGCCGCGCCGATGATCTCGATCATACCGCGTTCTTCCATGTCCGGTCACTCTCCTCCTGCGGCCTTCAGCATCAGGTGCGCCAGGTCATCCATAGCGGCCCGGGTGCGCTCGTGGTCTGCGCCGAGAATTTTCGCGTAGGTATGCACCGCCTCCTTCAGGGGCGTGATGCCCTGGTCCGGTCGGCCCTGCCCCTCGCAGCACCAGCGGATGTGCTGGCAGAGAGCGGCGTAGGCCAGGGTCTTCCCGGAGGACTGCAGGGTGTAGGCGGCTGCCTTTCGGTACAGGGCCGCCGCCTGCCAGTAGCTGCCCAGGGCGTAGAGGATCCCGCCCATGCTCTGCAGGGCCTCCACATAGTGCCAGCGGCCGTCGTAGGGGCACTTTTCGTACTCCTGCAGGGCCCGGTTCATGCACCGCAGGGCCTGCTCCCGGTTGCCCAGGGTGTAGTAGAGGGTGGCCAGGTTGCTGTAGGTAGCGCCCAGGGTGAATTGCAGCTGGGGCGTCAGGCCGATGAGTTCCACCGCCTCCTCCAGGCAGGCCAGGGCCAGGGCCGGCTGGCCGCCCTCCCGATAGGCCAGGGAGAGGTTGTTCAGGGACCCGATGTAAGGGGCGCTGGCCCGGCCGCAGGTGTTGTGATAGATCTTCCGGGCCTGCAGATACAGGTCGATGGCCCGGGGGTAGTCGCCCATTTGGCGGTAGGTCCCGGCCATGTTGTTCAGGGTCGCCGCGTAGAGGGTGGTCTCAGCGGCCCCGGCGTTTTCCGCCACGGTCCTGGCCCGCTCAAAGGCCGCCAGGGAGTGGTCATACTGCTCGCAATTGCGGTAAAAGCTGCCCAGCTCTCCGCAGACGGTCACCATATATTCCGCGTCCTCGTTCGGATCGTTGGATTCAATGCAGTGCAGCAGGAAGGTCTCCACGCCCACCGGGTCGTTGCTGCAGCAGCGGCTGCTCAGCTGCTCATAAAAACGGTCGATGCTGTCTTTCATAACGATCCCTCCTTCCGTTGTACTGTAAGGAGCATACCATAAAAAGGATGGCAATGGTTTGCTGCATTTCATGTGAACTTTGCCGCTTATGGCACAGTGGGGGCCGGAAAGGTGAGATGCGGCAAAAAACAGGAGAGGAAAGGCACACTCTGCCGCCCGGGGATACGCTACAATAAAATCAGCCGGTGGCGCCCTGTACGCCGCCCGGACAAATGATTGCAGGAGGTCACTATGGATAATTTTACTTTTTATAGCCCCACTTATTTTGCCTTTGGCAAGGGTACCGAGAACGAAACCGGCAAGTATGTAAAGAAATACGGCGGCCACAAGGTCCTCATCCACTTCGGCGGCGGCAGCGTCAAGCGCAGCGGTCTGCTGGACCGGGTGAAGGCTTCCCTGGACGCCGAGGGCATCGCCCACGTGGAGCTGGGCGGCGTGAAGGCCAGCCCCCACGCCGACCTGGTGTATGAGGGCATCGAGCTGGCCAAGAAGGAAGGCGTTGACTTCGTTCTGGCCATCGGCGGCGGCTCTGTCATGGACTCCGCCAAGGGCATCGCCCTGGGCGTGAAGTACGACGGCGACTTCTGGGATTTCTACTGCGGCAAGAAGGGCCCCGTCACCGAGGCTCTGCCCGTGGGCTGCGTGGTCACCATCGCCGCCTCCGGCTCCGAGGGTTCCACCGACTCCGTGGTGACCCTGGTCACCGAGGACGGCCACCAGTATAAGCGCTGCGCCGATGGCGACATTCTGCGCCCCCTGTTCGCCATCATGAACCCCGAGCTGATGATGACCCTGCCCCCCTATCAGACCGCCAGCGGCCTGGCCGACATCTTCGCCCACTGCCTGGAGCGTTATTTCTCCCACACCAAGGACTGCGAACTCACCGACCGCATGCTGGAGGCCGTTATGCTGACTATCATCAAGGAAGGCCGCCGCGTCATGAAGAACCCCAACGACTATGAGGCCCGGGCCAACATCATGTGGGCTGCCATGGTCGCCCAGAACAACAGCACCGGCGTGGGCCGCGCCCAGGATTGGGGCACTCACCACATGGATAACGAGATCGGCATCCTGTACGGGGCTTCCCACGGCGCCGGCCTGGCGCTCCTGTTCCCCTACTGGATGGAGTACGCCATGAAGGCCAACGGCCCCGAGCTGTTTGTGAAGTTCGCCACCCGTGTTTTCGGCTGCCAGAACGATTTCGAGCATCCCGAAGTCACCGCTATGGAGGGCATCCACTGCGTGCGTCAGTTCATGAATGAGCTGAACATGCCCGCCACCATCAGCGAGCTGGGCGGCAAGGAGGAGGACATCCCCGTCATGGTGGAGAATATGTTCCACGGCGCCCCCAACCACGGCAACTTCGTGAAGCTGACCCCGGAGATCGCCGCCGAGATCTATCGCATGGCTCTGTAAGGCGGATCCGTTAACTGACCATTTCTATTTCTTTTCCAAACCACTCCTTTGATGAAACCGCCGGGGATATATCCCTGGCGGTTTCATCTCAGCCTGTCAAAGAACCCCCACTTTCGCTTTCTGAAAGTGGGGGTTCTTTGACAGGCTGAAAGGGACGGGTCCCATGGGACCCGTCCCTTTGTATATGTTTTTTAATATTCTGCCGCTCAGCCGACGCTTTCCACGCCGATGTTCCCCCGATACTCCTTGGGCGTCATGCCCACGATACTGTGGAAGGCCCGGGTGAAGGTGGAGTTGCTGCTGTAGCCCACCATCACGGCGATGTCCATGACGGTGTAGTTGGTCTCCTCCAGCAGCTCCTTGGCGCGGCTGATACGGATGCAGCGCAGATACATGCTGGGCGAAACCCCCGTCTGCTGCTTGAACCAGTCGCTATAGTAGGTGGCATTGTAGTTCTCGATCTCTGCCAGCTGGTTCACGGTGATGGGCAGGTCGTAGTGCTCGGCAATGTAGCGGATGGACGGCGCGGCGCAGTTTTCAATGAGCTTTCCGTAGAGATAGCTGTAGAGGTAGCGGATGGAGCTGCTCTGGGGATTCTGCTTCAGCTCCTGTTGGATCAGCTCCACCAGCTGCACGATCTGCCCCTTCATGGACACCACCAGGGGGTAAGACAGCAGCGCCGTGTCCTGCTTTTCCGAGAGGCTCCCCACCAGGTTGATGACCAGGAGCCGACCCCGGTAATTGCACTGGTGGGCCATGCCCGTGGGGACCAGGACCAGCTCCTGGGACGTGACCTGATACACGGTCTCGCCGATACAGATGGTCATGGCCTCCTGCAGAGGCACAAGGATCTGGGGATAGGTGTGGTCGTGCATGCCCATGCACTCGTGATACACTTGAATATCCAGTTTTTGTACCATATTGCTTTCCTCCCAATATTGTCCGCAGACTTAAATAACTCTCGGAAAGTATTCCTCAATAATGGCCCGGCAGGCCTCCATCTGCTCTGCCGTGGGCACAGGGGTCTCCGGCAGCTGATAGGTCCGGCCCAGCTTGCGATAGGTGTCCACGCCCAGCTTGTGGTAGGGCAGCAGCTGCACATGGTCCAGCTTTGTCAGCTGCGCGCAGAAGCGCCCCATCTGCGACAGCTCCTCCCGGTCGTCGTTGACCCCCGGAATGAGGGGGATGCGCACCACCAGCTTACCCTTCCAGTCCATTTCGCTGGTGTGCAGCAGATTATAGAGGATGCTCCCGTTCTCCGCGCCGCAGTAGGTCATGTGCCTGGCCTTGTTATAGAGCTTCAGATCTACAAAGGCGGTGTTTACATACGGCAGCACCTCGTCCACCACCGTCACCGGGGCGAAAAAGCTGGTCTCGATGGCAGTGTCGATGCCCTCCCGCCGGGCCTGGCGCAGCAGGGCCGCCGCGGCGGTGTGCTGAGCCAGCACTTCTCCGCCGGAGAGGGTCATGCCGCCGCCGGAGTGGAAGTAGAAGGGAATGTCCTTGCGGACCTCCCGGAGAATGTCCTCCACGGACATCACCTGTCCGTAGGTCTTTTCTCCGTCACAGGTCTGCTCGATCTGCCGCTGCTGGCTCTCCGGAGTGGAGCACCACTGGCAGCGCAGGGGGCAGC
>CAVKFX010000010.1:36879-46570 GCA_963655625.1 uncultured Eubacteriales bacterium
GGGCAGCCCTTGAAAAACACCACGGTGCGAAATCCGCTTCCGTCATGGATGGAGCTGCGCTCCAGCCGCAGCACTGTGCAGACCAGGCTCTGCCCTTCATAAGGTGGGATGTAAGACATACGCGTTCTCCTGTCGATTCCTTGTGCGGGGGCGGCGGGGAATCACCGCCCGCAGCCGCCCCAGCTATTGATCTCGGTGCGCCCGATGATCTCGTCCTGGGTCTCCTTGCCCAGCTCCACGAAGAAGGCGGTGTAGCCAGCCACGCGGATCAGCAGATCCTTGTGCTTTTCGGGGTGCTTCTGGGCGTCAATAAGGGTTTCCCGGTCCACCACGTTGAACTGTGCGTGGTACACATCCAGGGTACACATGGTCTTCAGCAGGTTCACGCCGTGCTGCAGGCCGTCCTCCCCCTGGAGGATGGAGGGCTCGATCTTCATGTTCAGCTGCGTGCCCTGGGTGTAGCGGGCGTGGGGGATGTGGCTCACGGACTTCAGCAGGGCCGTGGGTCCGTTCACATCCGTGCCGCCGGTGGCGCCGATGCCGTCGGTCAGGGGGGTCCAGGCGTAGCGGCCGGAGGGCAGTGCGCCTACCCACTTGCCGATGGGGGTGTTGCCGGACACGGGCAGCATACCGGTGGTCATCTTGCCGAACTTGGTGTCATATTTCTCAAACTGGTCGATGACGTAGGTGAAGGTCTCGCCCACGCAGAAGTCGGCCCGTTCGTCGTCGTTGCCGTACTTGGGGGCGTCCATGCACATCTTCTGGATGCCGTCGTAGCCCTCGAAGTTGGCGGCCAAAGCGGTGCAGAGCTGATCCATGGTCAGCTTCTTCTCGTCGTATACCAGGTACTTCACGGCGGCCAGGGAGTTGATGATGTCTGCCTGGCCCACGGTGATGACACCGCCGCCGCAGTTATACTTGGCTCCGCCCAGGCTGTAATCCAGGCCCTTGTCCATGCAGTCCGGGAAGCCCAGAGACAGGGCGGGCACGGGACGGTAATTCATGCTGAGATAATCCAGCAGCTGGTCGCCGGAGGCCACTACATTCACGAAATAGTCAATGTGCTTCTTTACGGCGTTGAAGAAATCGTCAAAGGTCTTGAAGTTCCGGGGATCGCCGGTCTGCACGGAGACCTGCTGGCCGGTCTTGCGGCTGACGCCGTTGTTCAGGGCCATCTCCACGATGCCGCCCATGTTGATGTCGGCCATGTCGGTGTACTGCTTCATGCGGCCGGAGAGGTTGGTCTCCACGCAGCCGCAGGGGTTCCAGTCCCAGGCCTCGCTCAGGGGCACGCCCTTGTTCAGCAGCATGCGGATGCCGGCGTCGTCGTGGTACACGGCGGGCATGCTCAGCCCTTCCCGGATGGCCTCCACGGCCTTGCGCAGGAAGGAGTCGGGGTTCTTGGAGATGTTGTAGCGCACGGAGAGGTTGGGCTCCTTGAAGCGCACATCCTGAGTGGCCTGGATGGCCATGTAGCTCAGCTCGTTGGTGGCGTCGTCGCCGAACTGGTTGATGCCGCCGGGGGTCACCTGCACGGTGATGCAGTAGCCGGCTGCGAACTCCGCGGTGGTAGCATCCTGGAACAGGGACATTTCCGCGATCTTGATCCACATGCAGTCCAGCAGCTCCTGGGCGTCGTCATCGGTGAGGATGCCGGCGGCCTTGTCGGCCTTGTAATAGGGATAGAGGTACTGGTCGATGCGGCCCAGGTTATAGGAGGAGGCGTTCTGCTCCATGAAGATGGCAAACTCATAAAACAGCACCAGCTGGCAGGCCTCGTAGAAGGTGCGGGCGGGATGCTCGGGTACCCGGCGGCACACCTCGGCGATCTTCAGCAGCTCGGCCTTGCGCTGGGGGTCGGCGCACTGGGCGGCCTGCTGTTCAGCCAGGTCCGCGTGGCGGTTGGCCAGCAGGATGATGCCGTCGCAGGCCTTGATCTCCGCCTGATAGAAGAACATCTTCTCCAGGTCGCCCACATGGGAGTCGTCCAGGGCGGCCAGAGCGTCCACGGCCTTCTGCCGCACGCCGCCGATGCCGGTCCTGAGCAGGTAATCCCAGCCGGGGGTGGTCTCGCCGTAGCCGCGGACGGCCTTGCGGTCGATGTAGATCATGCCGTTGTCCCGGAGGGTGCGCATATCCTGGGGAGCCATCTTGTTCCAGCGGTCCAGCACGCACTTGTCATGCCAGTAGTCCTTGACCTCCTCCACATAGATGCGCTTGGCCTCCTCACTCATGTAGAAGGGGTCATAGGGCCGGGTACTCATGGTGTCCAGCTCCTTATCCAGGATGGAGGCGGAGCTGTCGGCGCAGAGGATGCCGCAGCGGGGCTTGAAGCCGGGGCCGCCTACCAGCAGCTCATGGTCCTGGATGTAGACCTGCTTCTTGGCGCACTGGTGATAGAAGCCGTTGGCCTTCTGCAGGATCCAGGGCTGGCCTTCTGCCTCCTTAAATCCTTCGGTCAGGTACTTGGCGTTATAGACATCCATATCCACGCGGGTGGCGAGATACTGCTGGCGCAGCGCCTCAATGCGCTTCATATAGTTCTTGGTCATGGTTTTCCTCCTTGTGTGCCGCTCCTTGAGAGGGGCAAAAAGTGATTATGCCTACTATAAAGCACGGAGTGTGCCGGGAACCGTTTTTCTCTTAAAATTATTTTCTTTTTATGTGTTTTGCCAAAAAAATATTTTGTATTTTGGTAAAGCAAGACAAAAATATGGTGGTAAGTTTCGACGCTATCTCCCGGGATGCGGCAAAAAACACAAAGAAACTGCAAAATCTGCCTCTGCAAAACGCAAAAAAATTTGCACATCGCCGGATGCGCAAATTTTTTTGCAGCAAAAGCGGTGTGCAAATAGAATAGATCGTGTCACGCCTTCAGCGCCGGAGTCGCCCCATCGGGTCGCTTATCATAGCGCTTGAGGAATTGCCGGTAGAACAGCAAGCCCGCAGTGGTGGTGAGTACCTCCGTAATGGGGAAGGTGAGCCAAAAGGTGTGCAGGCCCCACAGGGAGAAGATATACCCCAGCGGTACAAACAGCAGCACCGTGCGAATCACCGTCAGCAGCGAGCTTTTCAGGCTGTACCCCACCGCCTGGAAAAACACCGGGAATATAAGCGATGCGACCATAGGGATGAAGCTGGAGCCGATGAGTCGGAAGCCATAGGTGCCGATGGCGATGACCTCCGCGTCTGCCGTGAACACCCGCAGCAGGGGCACAGGGAAAAAGACGAAGCAGGCCGTACCAATAACCATCAAACCCATGCCCAAGGCCGTGGCCGCCCCCAAAACCTGCTTGCAGCGGGCGATGTCCCGGGTGGCAAAGTTGAAGCTGATGACGGGTACGATGCAGGTCTGCATGGCACCCAGAGGGATGAAGAAAAAGGTCTGCCACTTATAATACAGGCCCAGGGCCGTGACGGCCTGGTCGGAAAAGCCCGCCAGGATCAGATTCAGACCCAGGATATAGAAGGTGTAGGCCGACTGCATCAGGATATTGGGGATGCCGGTGTGGAAGATCTTGCCGGTGTAGCTGAGCCAAATTTTGGGGCTGGGGATGGGCCGGTACGCCTTTTTGAACACCACCAGCGCCGCCACCGCCTGGCCCACCACCGTGGCGATGGCCGCACCCCGGATGCCCAGCTCCGGCAGGCCCAGCCAGCCGAAGATCAGGATGGGGTCCAGGGCGATATTGGTGGCGGCTCCGCAGATCTGCGCCAGCATGGGCGTCTTCATGTCGCCGCCGGCTTGCAGGATCTTGGTCCACACGCTCTCAAAGAACAGACCGAAGCTGAACAGGCACACAATGCGCCCGTAGGCCACCACCTCCGCAATGACCTCCTCCGAGCCGGTGGACATCCGCGCGTAGCCCGGCAGGATCAGCCAGCACACCACCGCGAAGATCAGCCACAGGGCCCCGGCCAGGGGAGTGCCCACCCCGGCGAACTCATCGGCCTTCCGGCTGTCGCCCACGCCGAACCGGGCGGCCATGATGGTGTTGATGCCCACTCCCGTGCCCACGGCAAAGGCGATCATCAGCAGCTGGACGGGGTAGATGATGGACAGGGCCGTGAGGCCCTCTCCGGAGTATTTTCCCACAAAGAAGCTGTCCACCAGGTTGTAAAGGGCCTGGATCAGCTGCGCCAGCATCACCGGCGGCGCCAGCTTCAGCAAAATTTTGAAGACTTTTTCGCTTCTGAAAAGCTCTGCGGATGTGTTCATAGCACGGCTCCTCTTTCGTGTTAGGCGGCATCTGTCGCTGGGCTCCCTAAGTTATAGCACAAAAGCTGACAGATGAAAAGACGATTTTCACAAAAATTATAGATAAATTATAGATAAAAGAGATGCGCGGGCAGGGACCCGCGCATCTCGATTTGAGGAGGAATGAAATGACGGAAGGCAACATCCGGATCATTTCATTATAAGGAATAACAGTGAGAAAAATTTGATTACTTAGCGGTGTATACGCCCTCGCGCAGGTAAGCCTGCAGCTGCTCATGGGTCATGTGGCCGATGTCCAGGTAATCCAGGGTGTACTTGCTCTCACCGGCCAGGTCACGCTTGAGCATGGTGCTGGCCAGCAGGATCATGGAGTCGATGATGGGGGTGGCCACGCCGTACTTCTTGCCCAGCTGGCTCATCAGATAGCAGCCCACGGGCACATCCTCGGTGATGTAGCGGTTTTCCAGGTCGAAGGGACCATCGCCGTAGAAGTTCTCATACTTCTCGGTGAAGGGTACGGCGAAGTCGGGACCCATGTACTCCTTGCCGTACATGGTGGTACGGGAGAAGAAATCCTCATAGTTCACGGTGCACAGGCCCACTTCCATCTTGGCAGCCAGGGCCTTCTCCTCCTCCCAGAACTTAGCCTGGACCTCGGCGATAGCCGGGCACAGAGCGAAGCCGTACAGGGAGTAGTTCTTCTTATCCTGCCCCAGAACGGTGTCGAAGTTCTGCATCACGGCAGCACCCAAAACGGCGCCGGGCACATGGATCACGGGGTTCACGTTGGACAGGTTGATGTCCAGCACGGTGTTGCCGCGCACGAAGCCGTGGTGGAACTCCTCGCCCTTCTTGGAGATGGTCACCTCGCCGTCAGCGTCCATGATGGCGCCGAAAGCGGGAATGTACCAGGCGGAGGCCATGAAAGCGTCGGTATCGCTGTCGGGCAGAGCGCAGCCGCGGATGGTGGTGATACGGTCCTCGACCTTGCACTCGTTGGTCACAACGCCGCCGCGGCGCACAACGCGGATGCCATAGGGAGCGGTGTACCAAGCGCCCACGATGACCTTCTTGGTGCAGTTCATCTCGCGCATGAGCTTGCGGAAGATAAAGGTGCCGCAGTTATCGGGCAGGATGTGGATGACCTGGCCGTCCTCCAGCAGGGGGATCAGCTCGCGGAAGATGGTCTCGTGGGCCACAGCCACGGCGGCCACGATGATGATGCCGGCGCCCTTCACGGCCTTAGCCATGTCGTCGGTAGCCAGAGCGATCTTCACAGTGCCCTTGCGCTGATAGCCGAAGTAGCTGAACTGAGCGCCGGCCAGGGTGATGCCGGTCTTCTCGATGTTTACGAAGTTGGTCTTAGCGAAGCGGGGCTGGTCCCACAGGCGGACCTCCTTGCCGGCCAGAGCGCAGTCAGCAGCCATGGTCTTGCCCACAGCACCGGCGCCCAGGATCGCAATAGGCATGTCCTTCAAATAACTCATATCCATTGTAGTATCCTCCTTAAACAATTCTTTGTTTAATTATGGGCCGGGCGTTTGTCCTTGCATCACGGCTGCGACCCATTGACTGATGCCATTGTAACCAATGCGTCCCGGCTTCGCTTTGCACAATCTTTCTTTTTCTTTGCAGATTTTCGGGAAGTGGAAAAGTTTCTTTTTCGACCGGAGGCGGGGGTGGATCCGTTCTTTTTTTAATGGTATACGCTGCCTTTTTCCCCGCCGGAGCCGCAAACGTGCCGCCCCCGGCCCAAGGCAAGAGAAACGGCAAAGAAAATGCGAAAACATGCAAATCATTTATCGGCCCCGGCCGCTAAAATAAAGCTGTAAAATAGCGAATGCACCTGAAAACAGCAATCAATTTCCCATAAGAGGAGGTCTAAACATTATGTCAAATAAGAAAGTCATCATGGACGGCAACGAGGCGGCGGCGTATATATCCTACGCCTTCACCGAGGTAGCCGGAATCTTTCCCATCACACCGTCTTCCCCCATGGCAGAGCATGTGGATGAGTGGGCTGCCAACGGCAAGAAGAACCTGTTCGGCCAGCCGGTGCAGGTGGTGGAGATGCAGTCCGAGGGCGGCGCGGCCGGCACGGTCCACGGCGCTCTGCAGTCCGGCGCTCTGACCACTACCTACACCGCGTCCCAGGGCCTGCTGCTCATGATCCCCAATATGTATAAGATCGCCGGCGAGATGCTGCCGGGCGTGTTCCATGTGTCCGCCCGTACTCTGTCCGCCCACGCTCTGTCCATCTTCGGCGACCACAGCGACGTCATGGGCGTGCGCAGCACCGGCTTTGCCATGCTGGCCTCCTCCTCCCCCCAGGAGGTCATGGACCTGGGCGCCGTGGCGCACCTGGCCGCCATCCACTGCCGGATGCCCTTCCTGCACTTCTTCGACGGCTTCCGCACCAGCCACGAGATCCAGAAGATCGACGCCCTGGACTATGAGGACCTGCGTCCCCTGGTGGATATGGACGCGCTGCGGGCCTTCCGCCGCAACTCCCTGAATCCCGAGCACCCCGCCACCCGCGGCACCACCGTGAACCCCGACATCTTCTTCCAGTGCCGCGAGGCCTGCAACGAGAAGGTGGCCGCTATCCCCGAGGCTGTGGAGTACTACATGGCCGCCATCAGCAAGCTCACGGGCCGGGAGTATAAGCTCTTCAATTACTACGGCGCCCCCGACGCCGAGCGGGTCGTCGTCCTCATGGGCAGCGGCGCCGAGACCGCTAAGGAAGCCATTGACTACCTCACCGCAAACGGCGAGAAGGTGGGCCTGCTGAACGTTCACCTGTACCGTCCCTTCGCCGCGGATAAGTTCCTGGCCGCCATCCCCGCCTCCTGCAAGAAGCTGGCCGTGCTGGACCGCACCAAGGAGCCAGGCGCCATGGGCGAGCCCCTGTACCAGGACATCTGCTCCGTCTATAAAGAGAAGGGCATCGACATGGACATCGTGGGCGGCCGCTATGGCCTCTCCAGCAAGGACACCACCCCCGGCCAGATCATCGCCGTGCTGGATAATCTGAAGCTGGACGATCCCAAGAACAACTTCACCGTGGGCATCGTGGACGACGTCACCCACACCTCTCTGGATGTGACCTGCGACATCGATACCTCCCCCGCCGGCCAGACCAGCGCCGAGTTCTGGGGCATGGGCTCCGACGGTACCGTGGGCGCCAATAAGAACTCCATCAAGATCATCGGCCACGCCACCGACCTGTACTGCCAGGCTTACTTCGTCTACGACTCCAAGAAGTCCGGCGGTCTGACCCAGAGCCACCTGCGCTTCGGCAAGGAGCCCATCCGCTCCCCGTACCTCATCCAGTCTGCCGACTTTGTGGCCTGCCACAACCCCTCCTATGTCAATAAGTACGACATGGTGAAGAACCTGAAAGAGGGCGGCGTGTTCCTGCTGAACTGCGCCTGGGATATGGAGGGCCTGGAGAAGAACCTCCCCGCCTCCATGAAGCGCGCATTGGCCCAGAAGAAGGCCAAGCTCTACACCATCGACGCCATCAAGATCGCCCGTGGCCTGGGCCTGGGCAACCGCACCAATACCATTCTCCAGGCAGCCTTCTTCAAGCTGGCCAAGGTGATCCCCCTGGATCAGGCCGTCAGCGAGATGAAGGACGCCATCTACAAGACCTATTATAAGAAGAAGGGCCAGGCCGTGGTGGACATGAACAATGCCTCCATCGAGCACGGCATCAACGAGCTGGTGGAGATCGCTATCCCCGCCGCCTGGGCCACCGCCGGGGATAAGCCCGTTCAGCGCAAGGCTCCCGACTTCATCCGCGAGGTGGTGGACGTGATGAACCGCCAGGAGGGCGACAGCCTGCCCGTCTCCGTTATGAAGAAGTACGGCCTGGAGGACGGCACCTGGCACGCCGGATCCACCAAGTATGAAAAGCGCGGCGCCGCTGTGGACGTGCCCCAGTGGGATATGACCAAGTGCATCCAGTGCAACCAATGCTCCCTGGTCTGCCCCCACGCCGCCATCCGTCCTGTGCTGCTGGACGAGAATGAAGTCAAGAACGCCCCCGCAGGCTTCGAGACCAAGAAGGCCAATGGCCTGGCCCGGTACCAGTACCGTATGCAGGTCTCTCCCTACGACTGCACCGGCTGCGGCAGCTGCGCCAACATCTGCCCCGCCAAGGAGAAGGCCCTGACCATGCAGCCCCTGGAGAGCCAGCTGAGTCAGGCTGAGAATTGGGAATACGCCGTGGAGACCGTCACCATTAAGGCCGACGCCGTCAGCGACAAGACCATCAAGGCCTCCCAGTTCGCCAAGCCCTATTTCGAGTTCTCCGGCGCCTGCGCCGGCTGCGGCGAGACGCCCTATATCAAGCTGGTCACCCAGCTGTTCGGCGATCATATGTATATCACCAACGCCTCCGGCTGCTCCTCCGCTTACGGCGGCTCCACCCCCAGCTCCCCCTACTGCACCGACTGCAAGGGCTGCGGTCCCGCCTGGGCCATGAGCCTGTTCGAGGATAACGCCGAGTATGCCTACGGCTACCTGCTGGGCCAGGATGCCATCAAGCGCCAGCTGAAGGCTGCCGCCCAGACCCTGGCTGACAAGGGTGTGGCCGCGGACGTGTGCAAGGAGTACATCGAGAAGGCCGAAAGCTCCGCCGAGTCCCGCATGGCCGCCGATGCCCTGCTGGCCGCTGTGGCCGGCGACAAGAGCGACGAGGCCGAGTTCATCCGCAACAATAAGGAATTCCTCACCAAGAAGAGCGTCTGGGCCTTCGGCGGCGACGGCTGGGCCTACGACATCGGCTACGGCGGTCTGGACCATGTGCTGGCCTCCGGCAAGAACATCAACGTCCTGGTGCTGGACACCGAGGTGTATTCCAATACAGGCGGCCAATCCTCCAAGGCTACCGCCGCTGCGGCTATCGCCAAGTTCTCCGCCGGCGGCAAGGTCACCAAGAAGAAGGATCTGGGTCTGATGGCCATGAGCTACGGCTACGTCTACGTGGCACAGGTGGCTATGGGTGCCGATCCCGCCCAGACCCTGAAGGCCATCCGCGAGGCCGAGGCCTATGACGGCCCCTCCATCGTGATCTGCTACTGCCCCTGCATCGAGCACGGCATGAAGGCCAGCATGGGCCTGAGCCAGATCGAGGAGAAGAAGGCCGTGGAGTGCGGCTACTGGCACCTGTACCGCTACGATCCCCGGCTGAAGGCCGAGGGCAAGAACCCCTTCCAGCTGGATTCCAAGGCGCCCACCGGAGACTTCCAGCAGTTCCTCATGGGCGAGAACCGCTATGCTTCCCTGAAGCTGTCCTTCCCCGAGAAGGCGGATGCTCTGTATCACAAGGCTGCCAATGACGCTAAGGAGCGTTACGAAGGCTATGTAAAACTGGCTAAGGAATAAAGAACAGGAGGAATCGACAATGGCACTGATGACCGCGAAAGAATACATCGACTCCCTGCGTAAGCTGAACACCCGGGTCTA
>CAVKFX010000011.1:0-14851 GCA_963655625.1 uncultured Eubacteriales bacterium
CGCCCCGGATGCTGCCCTGGAAGACACCCTCCGGCACCTCCCTCTGGATGATCTGCTGCGGGACATCCATGATCTGTGATCCCTAAACGCAAATATCCCACGCAAGACACAGCCTTGCGTGGGATATTTTGTTTGCCGCCCCATAATCGCTTACCCGCTTAGACCCTCGATTCACATTGGGGTCTTCCGGGCAAAAAAGAGCCGCCGCGGCGAAATTCGCCGCGGCGGCTTGTTAAAAAAGCCTTGCGGGCTGCGATCCTCTCGGCATAAAAATCCCCAGGAATTTTATGCCGGTCAGAACGACACCGTCTCCGGGTCCGGCTTTTGGCAGGCGCTGACCCGGTCCACATACAGCACCGGTCCCTCGCCCTGATAGGCCTCGCACTGTTCCTTTTTCACCGTGGCGCGGATCTTCACCCAGTCCCGGTTCTTGAAGCGGTCCATGCCCTCGCCCTTGCACACCAGGGCCAGGAACTGCATGTCGTTCTCGCAGCACACCATGGCAAAGCGGCCCGGACAGTCTATGCCCTTGTATTTCCGGGAGTGGCACATGACAGCCTTGAAGGTGACGCTGACGCCCTCGTAGCGCTCCGGATGGTCCATCAGGTCCACATACCAGATGCCGTAGTCCTCGTCCGCCACCTCCAGGTGGCCGCTGGACAGATCAAAGGGCATCATGTCCTCGGTGACGTACTCCTCGCTGGTGCCGTCCTCGTTTTCCAGGTAGATGTCCGCCCGGCGGTTGGCCATGCGCAGGTTCCGCTTGCGCAGATCCTCCCGCAGGGCCTCGTTGCAGCGGTTAAAGATGATCATGTCGGCGTTGGTCACCTTCTCCATCACCAGCTGCCCCATGTTTTTGAGGTACGGCTCAAAGGTCTGCGCGTCCATCAGGCAGATGATCTGATACAGGATCCAGTTCCCCGGCAGCCCGTCCCGGTACAGGGGTTCCATCATCCACATGCCGTTGTACTCGATGATGACCTGCTTGGGCTTATACTGCTTTTCCAGCTTCTTAAAAAGCTCCGGTGTCAGATCCTTTTGATCCTCCACCGTGTAGGTAAACACGTTGAACAGCCCGTGGGGATCGTATTCCTCCTCCCCCTCCTCACAGCAAATGAGCAGGGTCTTGTCCTCGGCGGCGAAGCCGTCCTTGAGGATGCCGTTTATGAAATTCGTCTTGCCGGCATCCAGAAACCCGGCAATGAGATATACAGGAATGTCCATAGTTTTTCTCCCTTACAGGCCGAACAGTTCTTTCAGCTTCCCCTCGTCCAGCTTGGAGCCGATGACGCACAGCCGCCCGGTGTAGTCCGCCGGGCCGAAGCGCACCTCATGCTCCTGGGGCACATAGTCAAAGTGCAGCCACTTGCCGTTCTCGCAGGGTACGATGCCCTTGGCCCGCAGGATCGCGCCGTACTCCCCGCCGTCCAGAGCCGTGAGAATGCGGTCAATGTCCGCCTCCGTAAAGGTCTTGGGCGTCTCCGCGCCCCAGCTGGTGAATACCTCGTCGGCGTGGTGGTGATGGTGGTGGCAGGAGCAGTCCGGGTCGTCGCACTCACCGTCATGATGGTGGTGATGCTCATGTTCATGCTCATGCTCATCCTCGTCATGGTGATGCTCATGTTCATGCTCATGCTCATCCTCGTCATGGTCGTGGTCATCATGGTCATGGTGATGATGGTGGTGCTCTTCCTCCTCGGCCTCATGCTCGGCCCGGATGCGCTCCATCAGCTCGTCCGCCAGGGACACCTTCTCCATAGCGGCCAGAATGGTCTTGCCGTCCAGCTGGTCCCAGGGGGTAGTGATGATGGCAGCGTCCTTGTTTTTCTCCCGCAGCAGGGCCACGGCGGCCTCCAGCTTCTCGGGGCTCACCTTCTGGGTGCGGCTGAGAATGATGGTTCCGGCGGTCTCGATCTGGTTGTTGTAAAACTCGCCGAAGTTCTTCATGTATACCTTCACCTTGGAGGCATCCGCCACGGTGACAAAGCTGTTCAGCTTCATCTCCGGCACATCCTTCACCGTGTTCTCCACCGCCAGGATCACATCGGACAGCTTGCCCACGCCCGAGGGCTCAATGAGGATGCGATCCGGGGCGAACTGCTTCTGCACATCTACCAGTGCCCGGCCAAAGTCGCCCACCAGGGAGCAGCAGATGCACCCGGAGGACATCTCGCTGATCTGCACCCCGGCATCCTTCAAAAAGCCGCCGTCGATGCTGATCTCGCCGAACTCATTCTCAATAAGCACCAGCTTCTCGCCCTTGTAGGCCTCCGCCAGCATCTTCTTAATGAGCGTGGTTTTCCCTGCGCCCAAGAAACCGGATACAATATCAATTTTAGTCATAAATCGTGCTTCCTTTCTGACTTTTGTATGTAAAAATATAATGTATAAACGAATTTCAATGGGTCATCCGCACCTCTTGTTGCGCAAATGCCTCCGGCGGGGTACTCTCTGTCACCAGCGACAGAAAGTGCCCAAAGAACACCGCCAAAATCAATGCTTTTGGATTCCTTGCGCGGGCGTGGTGCGGAATGTATCGGGGCCTTTCGACCCTGCGAATAAAACAGTTCAAATCCGTTTCGTGCTTTCGCATTGTTTCCAGCTCTATCCACCGCGACGCGCTCCACGCTTGTGCTGCCCGTCCTAACAGAGCGGCCCTCTGTGTCTACCGCGCGGCGCGATGTGGGGAGCGAATCGAGCGCCGCCGGTGGCGGATGAAGCGAGATGAGCGAGTGGCCGCGGTCAAAATTTTAAGCGTTCGCCGTAAGGCAGCGCAAAAATTTTGGGCACCGCAACAGGGTCATCGCGCCCTACGAATTTCTATCGCTAAACGGTGCGTAGGGGACGATGCCTACATCGTCCCGCCCCGCTGCCGGGCGTGCATTGCACTTCATGAATCTGTCATTGCGAACCAGTGACCGATGTCACTGGTGTGGCAATCCGTAATACCCACTGCGCACCGCACTCTCTCTTTATCCTATTTATCTTATCCCATTTTTAAAAAAAAGCAAGACTTCCCTTGTGAATTTTTTGTGATAATCCCCACATCTTCTTTTTTCCTGTTGCCAAACGCGCCGAAATGGTGTAAAATAAAAGCGTTGACAGTCCTCCGTGTGAAGCTGCGGAGCCGGTCTTGCGCAATGGATACCCACGAATCATGTCAGGCGGGGAACCGAGCAGCATTAAGAGGGATCATCCATGTGCCGCAAGGGCGCCGGCCCCGTGGCTTCATGGGGAGGACTATCTATTTTCACAAAATTTCCTTTGAAATTTTTGTGAAAAGGATTGCCGCCTGCGGGCGGCAAACTCTGCGAGGCTTTATTTTATTAAGGGAGGCAGGTCCATGTATCAGGCACTCTACCGCAAGTGGCGGCCCATCACCTTTTCCCAGGTGGTCGGTCAGCAGCATATTACCGATACCCTCCAGCGCCAGGTGGCCGAGGGCCGCACCGGCCACGCCTACCTTTTCACCGGCACCCGGGGCACCGGCAAGACCACCTGCGCCCGGATCCTGGCCAAGGCCATCAACTGCCTACACCCCATCGACGGCGCTCCCTGCAATCAATGCGAGGCCTGCCGGGGCATTGACGAGGGCCGCCTCCTGGACATCACCGAGCTGGACGCCGCCAGCAACAACGGCGTGGATAACGTCCGTGCCCTCCGGGAGGAGGCGGTCTACACCCCGTCGGTGCTGAAAAAGCGTGTGTATATCATCGACGAGGTGCATATGCTCTCCACCCCCGCTTTCAACGCCCTGCTAAAAATTTTGGAGGAGCCGCCGGAGCACCTGGTGTTCATCCTGGCCACCACGGAGCTGCACAAGGTCCCGGCCACCATCCTCTCCCGCTGCCAGCGCTACTCATTCAAGCGCATCCTGCCCCAGGACATTGCCCGGCAGCTGCTCTATATCGCCGGGGAGGAGCGCATCGACCTCTCCCCCGACGGAGCGGATATTTTGGCCCGGATGGCAAACGGCGCCATGCGGGATGCCCTGAGTCTGCTGGACCAGTGCCGCAGCTTTGAGGGTACGCTGAGCAGCGCCGCCATTCTGGAGCTTTTGGGCCTGGCCGGAGGCGTGCAGACCGCCCGGCTCATGGAGTGTATCCTCCGGCGCAATACCCAGGACGCGCTGCTGCTTTTCGACCGGCTCTATCGGGACGGCAAGGATATTGCGGCCCTTCTGCGGGAGCTTTCGGACCTGGGCCGGGACCTGCTGATCCGCCGCACCGCCCCCCAGGGGGGCAGCGCTCTGCTGACGGGGCTGTATGATGACGCTACCCTGGCCGCCCTGGACGATCTGGCCGGCGGCCATCGGCTTGTCTATCTGCTGGATGTACTGGGGCAGATCCAGGCCGCTCTCAGCGGCAGCGGCAGTCTCCGCACGGAGGCGGAGCTGTGCCTCATGAAGCTGTGCGACGAGAGTCTCTGCGGCGATCTGTCCGCCCTCGCCGCCCGCCTGGAACGGTTGGAAAAGGCGGCCGCCAAGGGCTTTGCGGCCTCGGCCTCTGCTGCTCCTGCGGCCCCGGCTGCGCCGCAGACGCAGACCCCTCCCCCGGCCCCCGCAGCATCGGCCCGGGCGGAGTCCCCTGCCCCAACAGCTTCTGCATCTCCCAAACCGGATCCCAAGGCTGATCCCGCTCCCCAGGCACAAGCACCAAAGCCGGAGCCGACCGCACCCGTCCCTCAGCCGGAGACTTCCCCCGCCGGGGGCGACAGCGGCATTTGGGATCGGCTGAAGGAGCATTACAAGGCTGCCCTGCGGGTGGATAAACGCGTGTTTCTCAATGGTGCCTCCGGCACATTGGCAGACGGTGTGCTGACCGTCCTCTGCCGGGACGAGATGGTGAAAAACTATTTGGACTGTCCGGAGGTCAATGAGGTCCTGGAGCGCGTCACCGGGAAAGAGGCCGGCTGCCCGGTGCGGGTAGTCTTTACCCTGGGCGATGTAAAAAAGTCGGTCAAACAGCATAGTACACCGTCTGTACCCAGGCAGGAAAATACTATTCCGCCCGCCCCCGAAAGTATACCGGAGCCTGCACCGCCCCAACCGGAGCAGACGCCCCCCTGGGAATCGGCTCTCACGGGTACGGACCGTATGAACGAGCTGCTGGCTGAAGGCAGTCGGCTGGATCATTTTAACATCAAATAAGGAGCGAAGTAAAAATGGCAAAAGGTTACAGCGCAAGAGGCGGATTCACCGGCGGCGCCGGCATGATGCGCCAGCAGCAGCAAATGCAGCAAAAGATTTTGAAGATGCAGCAGGAGATGGAAAAGGCTCAGGCCGATGTGGAAAACGCCACCTTCTCCGCCACCGCCGGCGGCGGCGTTGTGAAGGCCACGGTCAGCGGCAAGCGCCAGCTCACCGAGCTGACCATCCAGCCGGAGGCAGTGGATCCCGAGGACGTGGAAATGCTTCAGGACCTGGTGATCTCCGCCGTGAACGAGGCCATGCGCCAGGCGGAGGACGCCATGGAGAGCAGCATGCAGAGCCTCACCGGCGGGCTGAACATCCCCGGCTTCGGCCTGTAAATCCCAAAACACAAGGATTCCCGCAGCGACTTACGCGCTGCGGGAATTGCTTTGATTCGAAAAAGGCTTTTCGCTCCTATTGCCTAAGCTATTGAAGCTTTATGAACGCTTCAATAGCTGCCGATTTTAACGGTGGGGGACATCCGTCTTTGTTTTCCCTCACGCTTCCTTATCGGTGACGTAATGTTGCCGCCTTATCGACATTCTGAATCCCCGCTGCGTTTATACGCAGCGGGGATTTTACCTTTCTCAGGAATAGGTGCGCACAACGGCGGCCACCTTGCCCAAAATGGAGGCATGGCGTCCGTCAATAGGGCTGTACGCTTCGTTTTCCGGCAAAAGCCAAACCTCTCCATTTCTGCGGGAAAGACGTTTCACCGTAGCCTCATCCTCCAGCAGCGCCACCACGATCTCGCCGTTATGGGCTGTGGGCTGCTGATGCACCACCACCAGGTCCCCGGGCAGAATGCCGGCGTTCAGCATAGACTCGCCCCGGACCCGCAGGGCAAAATACTCCCCGTCCCGCCCCTGGGTATCAAAGGGGATATAATCGTCAATATGCTCCTGGGCCAAAATCGGCGTGCCGGCGGCCACATCCCCCAGCACCGGCACGCGGCCGGCCGGAGCCTCCGGCTCCCGGGATGCTGCAGCTATGGCAGCCGGGCTTTCCCGCTCCGTCAGTGTCAGGGCGCGGCCCTTGCGGCCGCTCTTTGTGATGTAGCCCAGCTCCTCCAGGTGCTTAATATGAAAATGAACCGTTGACGGCGACTTCAGCCCCACGGCCTCCCCGATCTCCCGGACAGAGGGCGGATAGCCCTGGGTGCGGACGGCATTGGCAATATAGTCATAGATCTTCTGCTGCATGGCGGTGAGCTTTTGCATGAAAATCCCTCCTGCTTTTTTCTTAATTTATATTATAACACATGTTTTTGCGGGTTGCAACAACTGTTCGAGTATTTTTTTTGTTTTCTTTTTGCTTTTCTGCTTGCATTTTATATGGGAATATGGTATTATGAACATTACTTGATGGATATTATGCCTACAGGCATCCAATAAATCGGAGGGAAAAATATTATGTTGATTGCTATCACCATCGTGCAGCTGCTGGCCGCTTTGGTCCTTATTCTGATCGTTCTGTTCCAGTCCGGCAAGAGCCAGGGCCTGTCCGGTGCCATCGGCGGCATTGCGGATTCCTATATGTCTAAGGGAAAGGCCCGGACCATTGACGCCAAGTTGGCCAAGGCCACCAAGTGGGTCGGCGCCGTTTTCATTGTTCTGACCCTGGTGCTGGATTGCATGGTTGCTGCCGGTATGTGATCGGAGCAATGCAGCTTTTGAAGTGAATAAAAATCCGCCCGAAGCAGCTATGCTTCGGGCGGATTTTTATATTAGCGAAGCGTCCGTGGGTATACCATACTCTGCGCTATCAGCTTCCTTGATGGGGTACAGGTTGCCAACGGTAATACGGTCGCCGGCGGTAGAGCCGTAGATGATGAGGTCCTGCCACTGGGTACCGGGGGCATAGGTGTTGAAAATTATATAACCGTCGGCCACTTCGTCAGAGAGGTAGCCGGTGTCCTCCGTACCGTCCGAGAGCATAATAATGCCGCTTTCCAACAGGGATCTGGCAAGGTCATCATCGTTGGCCCAATAGAACACATATACCTGGCCGTCCTCGTCGGACACATAACCCAAAAATTGGATGGTCAGGTCATCGTTGATGTCGATCTCGTCGCCGCAGTCGGCGTCGATGTCACGGTAATCGAAGTCCCAATTATCATCGCTGTCGGACCAAGCGCCGTTATTCAAATCGCTATTGCCATGGATTATGTTATCCAGCCGGCCGCTGGTCTTTATCGCCAAAAGGATAATTATCAGCGCAAAGGCAATCAGCGGTGTCGCTGTGCCTCTATTTCGCTTTTTCCCCTTGGCGGAGTAGATTTTAAAGGGCTTCTGAAAGCTTTTCACCACACGCTCACTGCCTTGAGCAGTGGGTGCAGCCGCTTTCTTTTGGGGCTTGCGGGTCTGCTCCTCAAAGCACACCTTTTCCTCATAGCATACCTTACCGGAGCGGAGCCGGGTCTGTGTACGTCCCTCCCCGTGGTGTACGGAGCCATCGGCGCCCACCCATTCCCGTCGAGGCGGGCGGTTATAGGCACCGCAGCGGGGGCAGCAGCCCTCCTGCCGGTAATCATAGCGTCTGCCGCAGGCGGCGCAGCGTATGGTCTGCATTTGTCATATCCTCCCCTTCAGTTTTTTCTATTATACAGGACATAGGGCGGGTTTTACCACCTACCTCAGGTTGCACGGCCTGTTTTTTGGGAAACCTCAGCTTTACACGACCAGTATAACATCCCGTATCTCTCCACGCAAGCCCCGATGGGATGGTAAACACAGCCGAAAAAAGCCCTTTGCTATGACGCGGACATCATAGCAAAGGGCTTTTTTACGTTTGGACTGCTTACTTGACCAGTTCGATGATGGCGGTCTCGGCAGCATCGCCGCGGCGGACGCCGGTGCGGACGATGCGGGTATAGCCGCCGTTGCGCTCTGCATACTCAGGAGCGATCTCCTTGAACAGCTTGTGCGCCACATCCTCTCTGGTGATGAAGCTCAAAGCCTGGCGATAGGCTGCCAGATCACCCTTCTTGCCCAGGGTAATCATCTTTTCAGCCAGGGGCTTAATCTCCTTGGCACGGGTGATGGTGGTTTCCATACGGCCGTTATCCAGGAGATCGGTGACCTGCTGACGGAGCATCGCCATGCGCTGATCGGTAGTTTTACCGAGCTTACGAGTTCCGGGCATTTCTGTTTCCTCCTTGTAAGGATCTTACTGCGCGGGGCCGCGCAGGTTAGTTGTTTTCTTCGCCGGCCAGATGCAGACCCATCATGGCCAGTTTGTTGATGACTTCCTCCAGAGACTTGCGTCCCAGGTTGCGGACCTTCATCATTTCGTCTTCCGTCTTGGAGATCAGATCCTCCACGGTGTTGATGTTGGCACGCTTGAGGCAGTTGAAGCTGCGCACAGACAGATCCAGCTCCTCAATGGTCATCTGCAGCTGCTTGCTCTGATCGTCACCGGCCTTCTCCACGATGACGGGCTCACCGCCCACATTGTCGGACAGATCGGTGAACAGGGCAAAGTGGTCGCAGAGGATCTTGGCACCCAGGGACACGGCGTCCCGGGCGGAGATGGTGGAATCCGTCCACACCTCCAGCGTCAGCTTGTCGAAATCGCTCATGTTGCCGACACGGGTCTTTTCCACCGTGTAATTGACCTTATACACAGGGGTATAGATAGAGTCGATGGGGATGACGCCGATGATGCCGGGGCGCATGGCCTTGTTCCGGTCAGCGGACACATAGCCGCGGCCGTGGCTCAGGGTCACTTCCATGCTCAGGGTGGCGCCCACATCCAAAGTTGCAATGTGCAGCTCGGGATTCAGGACCTCCACCTCGCCGTCGGGCTTGATGTCGCCGGCGGTGACCTCACAGGGGCCGGCAGCCTCGATGAAGACGGTCTTGGCACCCTCGCAGTGCAGCTTGGTCAGCAGATTCTTCATGTTCAGCACGATCTCCGTGACATCCTCCTTGACGCCGGGGATGGTGGAAAACTCGTGCTGGACACCGGCAATCTTGATGCTGGTGGCTGCGGTGCCGGGCAGAGAGGAGAGCAGGATGCGACGCAGGGCATTGCCCAGTGTCGTTCCGTAGCCGCGCTCCAGGGGTTCGATCACATACTTTCCATAGGAAGCATCGCCAGGTGTTTCAATACACTCGATCTGAGGCTTCTCAATTTCGATCATGCAGTACCCTCCTTCATTTCAGTTGGGCGGAGTTTATGCTCCGCACCGTATTCGATTCCAGTGCAGTTTGAGGGTCTCGACCCTATTACTTGGAGTACAGCTCGACGATGAGGTGTTCCTCAATGGGCATATCAATGTCATCACGAGCGGGCATTCTGGTCACGGTGCCCTTCAGCGCATTCTTGTCACGCTCCAGCCAAGTGGGAACGGTGACCAGCGGAGCATCCTCTGCTGTGAAGCGCTTGAAGGCGGCGGAGGAGCGGCTGCTCTCCTTGACCTCGATCACATCGCCCACGCGCACCAGGTAGGAAGGAATGTTGACCTTCTTGCCGTTGACGGTGAAATGGGCGTGGTTCACCAGCTGACGAGCCTCCCGGCGGGTCATGGCAAAGCCCAGGCGATAGACCACATTATCCAGCCGGCGCTCAACCAGGGTCAGCAGATTCTCGCCGGTCTTGCCGGGCATGGCGGAAGCCTTCTCATAATACATACGGAACTGCTTCTCCAGGATGCCGTAGACGAACTTCACCTTCTGCTTCTCATTGAGCTGGATGGCATACTCGCTCTTCTTCTTTCTCATCTGGCCGCCGGGGTTGCGCTTGGTCTCCTTCTTGGCGTAACCCATGACAGCAGGAGAGATACCCAGCGCCTTGCAACGCTTGGCGATAGGCTGCATATTCTTAGCCATAATCTATTTATCCTCCTTGTTCCGATTACACGCGACGACGCTTGGGGGGGCGGCAGCCATTGTGGGGAATGGGAGTGACATCCTTGATCATGGTCACTTCCAGGCCCACGGCCTGCAGCGCACGAATGGCAGCCTCACGGCCCTGGCCGGGGCCCTTAACGAAGACCTCAACGGTCTTCAGGCCGTGCTCCATGGCGGCCTTGGCGGCAGTCTCAGCTGCGCTCTGGGCGGCGAAGGGAGTGGACTTCTTGCTGCCGCGGAAACCCAGACCACCGGAGGAGGCCCAGGACAGGGCATTGCCCTGTGCATCGGTAACGGTTACCATGGTGTTGTTGAAGGAAGAACGGATATGGACCTGGCCCTTTTCAATGTTCTTCTTTTCACGGCGGCGGCGGATAACCTTCTTGCCGGTCTTAGCATTAGCCATATTCTATCTTCCCTCCTTACTTCTTCTTGTTGGCAATGGTCTTCTTGGGACCCTTGCGGGTACGGGCGTTGGTCTTGCTGCGCTGACCGCGGACGGGCAGGCCGCGGCGATGACGCATGCCGCGATAGCAGCCGATCTCGGTCAGACGCTTGATGTCCAGGGCCACCTGACGGCGCAGATCGCCTTCCACGGTGTAGCTCTGGTCAATGACCTCACGGAGCTTGGCCTCGTCGGCCTCCGTCAGATCCTTCACGCGGGTGTCGGGGTTGATGCCTGTTTGCGCCAGGATGTCCTGCGCGCTCTTTCTGCCAATACCATAGATATAGGTCAAACCGATCTCGATTCGCTTATCCTTGGGCAGGTCAATACCGGCAATACGTGCCATACTCTTAAAGCACCTCCAATTTCATCTTAGCCCTGTCTCTGCTTATGCTTGGGATTCTCGCAAATGACCATAACACGGCCCTTGCGGCGGATCACTTTGCACTTCTCGCACATGGGCTTCACGGACGGTCTTACTTTCATTTTGATAAACCTCCTACTTACTACGCCAGGTAATCCGGCCCCGGGTCAGATCATACGGCGACATTTCCACTGTCACCTTGTCACCGGGCAAGATCCTGATGAAATTCATTCTGAGCTTTCCGGAAATATGCGCTAATATGGTGTGTCCATTTCCAATGTCTACCTGGAATGTGGTGTTGGGCAGGGATTCAACCACTACGCCTTCCACTTCGATCATATCGGATTTTGCCAAGCTATAATCCCTCCTGGTCTTGATTACCGCTGCCTGTGCAGGCAGCTAAGGCTTTACGAAGCTCACTATTTGTGATTTTTTCGCTGCTCCTGATCTTCTCGGCAACGACGCTGTGGCTCTCCCCCACAAAGGAAACATGCTTGCGTTTTTTCCTCTTGGGGTTTTCCACCCGGCGGCGCTTGCCGTCTGCCAGCAGGAGGAACTCCTCCTGGGTTTCCAGCACGAAGAAGAGGTCCCCTTCGTCCCGGCCGGCAGTGGATCTTACGATGTTGGATTTGACAATGTCCATAGCTTACACCAGTGACTTCTCGGCATCCGTCAGAAGCTCCGGATCGCCGGCGGTGATCAGAATGGTGTTTTCATAGTGGGCGGCATACTTGCCATCGGCGGTTTTCACCGTCCAGCCATCGGGCATTTGCTTGATGGCGGCGGTGCCTGCGTTGACCATGGGTTCTACGGCGATGGTCATGCCCCGCAGAAGGCGGGGACCGTGACCGGGCTTGCCGTAATTGGGCACCTCAGGCGCTTCGTGCATGTTCCGGCCGATACCGTGGCCCACGTACTCGCGCACCACGGAAAAGCCGTTTGCCTCCACATAGGTCTGCACCGCGTGGGAAATATCCGACAGGCGGCAGCCCTCCCGCGCAAACTTGAGGCCCTCGAAAAAGGAGCCCTGGGTCACGCGGATCAGGCGCATGGCTTCATCGGACACCTGGCCGCAGGGGTAGGTGCCGGCGCAGTCGCCATGGTAGCCGCCGATGTATGCGCCCACGTCCACGCTGACGATGTCGCCCTCCTGCAGCACCCGTTTGCCGGGGATGCCATGGATGATCTCATCGTTGACGCTGATGCATACACTGGCCGGATAACCGTTGTAGTGCAGGAAGGAGGGGGTAGCCCCCTGCTCCCGGATAAAGTGGAACACTGCCTTGTCAATTTGTTGGGTTGTTACGCCGGGCTTTACCATTTCCCGAGCCAAGGCCCGGGCAGCCGCGGTAATTTTTCCCGCCAGGCGCATCGCTTCGATCTCGTGAGCTGACTTTAGGGTGATCATAGCTTATCTCCCCAGTGCTTCCAAGATCGCCTGCGTCGTTCCGGCCACGGTGGGCTGGTCCTCCACAGTTTTCAGAATCCCCCGGGCCTCGTAGAAACCCTTGAGCGGTTCTGTCTCTTTATGATAAACCGCCAGACGGTCGCGGACCGTCTCGGGGTTATCATCCTTGCGCTGCACGAGCTTGCCGCCGCACACATCGCACACGCCCTCCTTTTTGGGAGGAATGTTCACAATGTGATAGCTGGCGCCGCAGCTCTCGCAGACCCGTCTGCCGCCCATGCGGGCGACGATCTTCTCATCGGGAATTTCGATGGCGACCACAGCGTCGAAGCTGATACCGGCCTGCTCCATGGCTTCCGCCTGGGCGATGGTGCGGGGCACGCCGTCCAGAATATAGCCATTGGCGCAATCGGCCTCCTGCAGGCGCTCATTGATGATGCCGATGATAACCTCATCCGGCACCAGCTTGCCTGCGTCCATGTACTCCTTGGCCTTGAGGCCGGTGGGAGTACCGTTTTTCACGGCTGCACGCAGAATGTTACCCGTAGAGATGGTGGGGATATTCAGCTTGACCTTGAGAATGTCAGCCTGGGTCCCCTTACCGGCACCCGGGGCACCTAAAAGGATCAGTTTCATAAAAACACCTCTTATTCCAGGAAGCCCTTATACTGACGCATCAGCATCTGGGACTCCAGAGCCTGTACGGTCTCCAACGCAACACCCACCACGATGATGACGGAGGTGCCGCCGATGGACAGGGAGGCATTGTTGACAGCCTTGCCGATGATGAGGGGCAGGATGGCCACAATACCCAAGTAGATGGCGCCAAACAGCGTGACCTTATTGAGGACCTTCTTGATGAAGTCCGCGGTGGGCTTACCGGGGCGGAAGCCGGGGATAAAGCCGCCGTTCTTCTTCAGGTTGTTGGAGATCTCAATGGGGTTGAACTGGATGGTGGAATAGAAATAGCTGAAGCCGATGATCATCAGGAAGTAGAAGATCATATACAGCACCGACTTGGTGTCGATGGCGTTCAGGAAGCCGTACCAGAAGGTTCCCTCAGCCGGCTGCTTGCAGAATGCGGCGATGGTAGAGGGGATCATGGCGATGGACTGGGCAAAGATGATGGGCAGAACGCCGGACATATTCACCTTCATGGGAAGGGTGGATGCCTGGCCGCCATACATCTTGCGGCCCACCTGGCGCTTGGCATACTGCACCGGGATGCGGCGCTCGGCGCCGTTGACCCAGGTGATGAGTACCACCAGAGCCAGAATACCTACGACCACCAGGATGGCGGCCCACCAGGCCAGGGTACCCGCCTTCAGGCCGGAGATCATGGAGGAGACCATGGCCGGCACGCGGGACAGAATGCCTGCGAACAGGATGATGGAGATGCCGTTGCCGATACCGAACTCGGTGATCTGCTCGCCCATCCACATAACGAAGGAGGAGCCGGCAATGAACGATGCGATGATGACCAGGGCGGCCCAGACACCGGTGTTGGTGAGGATGCCGTAGTTCTTCATCAGCATGTAGTAGCCCCAGCCCTGCAGGATGGCGATGGCCACGGTGGCATAGCGGGTGATGGACTGAATCTTCTTCTTGCCGTCCTCGCCGCCGTCTCTTGCCAGCCGCTCCAGGGCGGGGATGGCGATGGTCAACAGCTGGATGATGATGGAGCTGTTGATATAGGGCTGCACGCCCAGGGCGAAGACAGTGGCCTCGGCAAAGGCGCCGCCGGACATGACGTTATACAGGCCCAGGACGGTGGTGCTGAGCTGCTTGATATAGTCATTCAGCAGACCCGTGTCCACATAGGGGACAGGGATGGCGTTGCCGATGCGGAAGATCAGAAGGATCAGTGCGGTGAAGATGATTTTCTTGCGCAGTTCGGGGATGCCCCAGGCTTTGCGAATCGTCTGAATCACCTTAGATCACCTCTGCCTTTCCTCCTGCTGCTTCGATCGCGTCCTTAGCAGCCTGAGAGAAAGCAGCGGCCTGCACGGTCACCTTCTTGGTAACGGAGCCGTTACCGAGAACCTTGAAGCCATACTCGCACTTGCTCAGGATGCCCTTGGCCAGCAGAGCTTCTGCGTTCACAGTCTCGCCGTCCTCGAACTTGTTCAGAGCGGACAGGTTGATGATCTCCAGGGGCTTGGCAAAAATGTTGTTGAAACCGCGCTTGGGGATGCGGCGGGCCAGAGGCATCTGGCCGCCCTCAAAGCCAATGCGGGTGCCGCCGCCGGAGCGGGCCTTCTGGCCCTTGTGACCACGGCCGGCAGTCTTGCCGTTGCCGGAGCCGGCGCCGCGGCCCTTGCGGTAGGCTTCCTTGGTGGAGCCAACTGCGGGAGACAGTTCATTCAGTTTCATTCTCTCGCACCTCCTTATTCTACTTCGGTGACCTGGAGCAGATAGCCGATCTTGGCGATCTTGCCCCGGGTCTGGGCGTTGTCGGGCTGAACGGTGGTGTCACCGATCTTGCGCAGGCCCATGGACTTGGCAGTGGCAATGTGCTTTTCCAGTCTGCCGTTGAGGCTCTTGACGAGCTTGATGTTCAGATTAGCCATTGTTCACGCCTCCTTAGCCC
>CAVKFX010000012.1:0-12036 GCA_963655625.1 uncultured Eubacteriales bacterium
GTCGATGTAGTCCACATCGGGCTTATCCATCCGCCCCAGAAACATCCGGGCATAGCTGGACAGGCTCTCCACATACCGCCGCTGTCCCTCGGCATAAATGGTGTCAAAGGCCAGGGAGGACTTGCCGCTGCCGGAAAGCCCCGTCATCACCACCAGCTTGTCCCGGGGAATAGTGACGTCAATATTCTTGAGATTATTCTCCCGTGCGCCCTTAACAAAAATATGATCCTGCATGGTTTCTCCTTTGCGCTGAAATAGCTAAAAAGATTTGTGCGTGCTCAACGCTCCATAGTATAACTCCGTAGGACGGGGTGCCCACAGCCCGCTGCCCGGGCTTGCACCGCACCCCCCTGTGCCTGTAAATGCCTCCGGCGGCTCCCTTTCTTTCTGCAGCGAAAGAAAGAGAGGAAAGAACGCCGCCAAAACCAAGGTTTTAGAATCCTTCCCGCGGGCGGAGCGCTGCCTGCATCGGTTCCCTTCCGCCGCGCGAATGGGAACGAGCAAATTTCATTCCTTGCTTTCGCATTGCCTCTGCGTCTACAGCCGCGACGCGCTCCGCGCTTGTGCTGCCCGTCCAAACAGTGAAAGCCGCTGCGTCTACCGTGTAGCGCGATGTGGGATTCTATCGGTAAACGCTCCGTAGGGGCCGATGCCCACATCGGCCCGTCCCACCGCACCATCAATCTGTCCGTAGGGGTGGGGTTCTCTTGCCCACCGTTGCGCACCGCGCCTTCGGCAGGGCACACGGGCCCTGCCCTACAAAAAATCTGCTGTAGGGCGGGACCCATGTGTCCCGCCGCACACCGCGCTTCCCGCACTCTGTCATTGCGAACCAGTGACCGACGTCACTGGTGTGGCAATCCGTAAAGCCCAACCCATACGCCTGCCTGTATCTGCGCTGCCTCCGGCGGCTCCCTTTCTTTCTGCAGCGAAAGAAAGGGAGGAAAGAACGCCGCCAAAACCAAGGTTTTGAAATCCTTTCCGCGGGCGGGGTGCTGCCTGCATCGGTTCCCTTCCGCCGCGCGAATGGGAACGAGCAAATTTCATTCCTTGCTTTCGCATTGCCTCTGCGTCTACAGCCGCCGGCCGCTCACGCGGGCCCGCGCTGCCCTGGCACAGCAGGGGTGCCCTCTGCGCCTATCGCGCAGTGTATAACTTTTTTCATCACTCCACAATAATATCCGCCGTGCCGGCCCGCAGCAGTGCCATCAGATCCCTGGGGTCGCACACCACCTGGTAGCCGATCTTCCCCGCGGACACCGCCACCTGGGAAAGGCTCTCCGCCGTCTTGTGAAACACCGTGGGAAACTGCTTCTTCATCCCCACCGGGCTGCACCCGCCGTGGACGTAGCCCGTCAGCGGCAGCAGCTCCTTCTGAGGCAGCATGGCAACGGACTTCTCCCCCACGGCCCGGGCCGCCTTTTTCAGGTCCAGATTCTCCGCCACGGGGATGTCAAACACATAGTATCCCCCGGACGCGCCCTTGCACACCAGGGTCTTGAACACCATTTCCGCCTCCAGCCCCACGGCCCTTGCCACGCTGACCCCGTCGATGGGGTCGCCCTCCCCGTGGGGATAGGTCTTGGCCGTGTAGGCGATCTTCTTCTGCTCCAATGTGCGCATCACATTGGTTTTTTCCTCTTTATTCTTTGCCATAACCGTCCTCCTTATGTCAGGGCCTGTATGCCCTCCAGCACCAGCAGATGGGCCGGATAAAACGCATAAAACGCCCATCGCCAGCGTCTGCTTGCGCCAGGCCGTCCGTTATACAGCCAGATCATCGGCAGCGCCGCCGCCGCCAAAATTTGTATAGGCACCGCTATGCCGAAAACCGGCACCGTCCGGCTGCTGATACACAATCCGTTCAGCGCCAGCATGCCCAGGAGCAGGCCGCACTTTGCGTATCTGCCCTCCCGGCACAGATAAAACAGTGCCACGGTCACCACGCCCCAGCCGCCGTAGTCCACATGCAGCAGCTCTCCGGCAGCAAAGCCTGCCGCCAGCGCCAGTGCCGCGCCTGCGTATCCGGCGGCCCCGGGCTCCCGGCGCAGCCGGTCCAGCCCACGGAGCGTCAGCAGCGCCAGGCAGAAGGTCAGCAGCACATTCTGCCGCCCCGGCACAAAAAAGTGTCCGAATTCCAGGTTAAACGGTATCTCCGACACCGCCGCCCAGATTGCCATGCGCAGCAGATACCTCCCAAAGCTCCGGGTATGGGCATAGCCCTCGGCGATGAAAAATGCGAAAATGGGAAACGCCAGCCGCCCGATGCACCGCAAGATTACCGTCTCCGGCAGCAGGATCGCTCCCACATGGTCTATAAGCATCAGCGCCGCTGCCATTAGCTTCAGCGTCCCGCCGTCAAGCCCTTTGCTTTGCTCCATCCGTTTCCTTTCCGCCTGCCAGCAGCATCACCGCGCCCAGCACACACGCAACGCCCAGGATCATCCACCCGGTCATTCTCTCGTGAAACACCACCACGCCCATCAGCGACTCCACCACCGGCTCGATGTTGGTGATGATGGACGCCCGGCCGCTCTCCACGCCCTCCAGGCCCTTGGTATACAGGTAATACGGCAGCGCTGTGGACACTACTATCACCAGCATGCACCCCAGCGCCCCCTTAGGCTGCCGCAAAACCGGTCCCAAGGCCGAAAAGTCCGCCAAAAGCACCGACCCCAGCCCTGCCACCAAAAAGGTCCAGTAGATCATGGTGTAGCTGCTGTAATGGGTCATGCCGTAGTGGGCGAACACCGTGTAGCTGGCATAGCACAGTCCCGAGGCCACCCCCAGGGCGATGCCCGGCAGGGAGGCCGTAGCGCCCCCGCCCAAAACGCCGCTGACCAGCACGCAGCCCACCAGCGAAATGCCCAGGGCCGCCAGCTTCCGCCCCGTGAGGGGCGTTTTCCACAGCACCGCCGAGATAAGCACCACAAACGACGGCGCCAGGTAGAGCAGGATCGCCGCCACCGACAGGGAGCATAGGGTCTGACACTGGAAATACACAATGCTTAAAAGCAAAATGCTCACCAGCCCCGACCCCAGGAAAATAGGCATGTGCCTTAGCTTAATGCGAAATACCTCCCGGTGCAGCAGGCCGAACACCACCGTCAGCACCACCAGCGTTCCGAAGTTACGCACGAACACCCGGTTTCCCAGACCCATGCCCATCTGGGTCAGCATGCGGTTGGACAGCCCTATGCAGCCCCAGCAAATACCGCTGAGCAAGATAAATATGTACGAAATGCTCTTTTTCATAGCCCGCCTCCGGCTCTTCTCTTTTTCTTCGCCGCGGGCCGCCGGGCGGCGTACTGCTCTACCGGGAAGTCCTCAATGGGGCTGTCCGAGCGCAGATACAGCGGGTGGTGGGGATGTCCCGCCGTCGATGTCTTTCCGCACTTCACCCACCGGGCGTCATGCGCCTGCCCAATGGCAATCATCTCCTGCAGGCAATCCCAAAGGTAGTCCCGCTTTTCAATGACGGTCCCCCAGGCTGCCCACACCGTGGGCCGCTCCGACAGGGACAGGATGTAGTCAAAGGCCCGCATATTCTCCCGGTGCAGCTCGGCGTTCAGCGTCCATTCCATGTCGTCCGGTGAGGTGGCCCGCTGGGCGTACACATTGAACATGATAAAGGAGTCAAATCCATTCCTCAGGGCGATCCGCTCCACGCTCTTGAGGGTAGGGTCCAATGCCCCGGGCCGGGCAGTAGAGGGGTTGATGCCGATGCAGATCAGGGGATTTTCTCCACGGGTGCCCAAAATATATCGGTACTCTGTGTAGGTGTTCGGCACAAACAGCCACCTATCCACGTCGTATTCTTCATTTGGCTCCAGGGCCAGCCGAAGCTGCCCGTCAAAGCCGATGTTCCCCAGGGTGCGTATGTCCATGGTCGGTATGTGCTGCATAGTTTCTCTCTTTCTTTATAAGCGTGCCTAAAAAGGCCTCGCAGAGTTCGCGTCCGCAGACGCGAAAAAGTCAAATCATTTTCTCTCGCGACCTGTGCGTGGGAAAAAATACCGCAGGTTTTTTCGGCAGCTTCTTTATTTCTGTCCCCGCAGCTCGATGATCTGATCCCGGAGCAATGCGGCGTATTCAAACTCCAGCATTTTGCTGGCTTCCTTCATTTCCTTCTCCAGGCGGCGGATGGTCTCCTCCCGCTCCGCCTCCGTCAGCTTGCGGCGGGCCTTCTTATTCTCCTCCTCCGCCGAGTGGGAGATCTCCAGCACCTTCCGCACGCTCTTGCGGATGGTTTTCGGCACGATGCCGTGGGCCTTGTTATATGCATCCTGCTTTTTCCGGCGGCGCTCCGTCTCCGTGATAGCCGCCTTCATGGACGGGGTAACTGTGTCCGCATACAGCACCACCAGGCCCTCGGCATTTCGGGCCGCCCGGCCGATGGTTTGGATGAGGCTGGTCTCGCTGCGCAAAAAGCCCTCCTTGTCCGCGTCCAGAATGGCCACCATGGACACCTCCGGCAGGTCCAGTCCCTCACGCAGCAGGTTGATGCCCACCAGTACATCGAATTCGCCCAGCCGCAGGTCCCGTATCAGCTCCATCCGCTGGATGGTGGCGATGTCCGAATGCATATACCGCACCCGCAGCCCCAGGCCCTTCATATGCTCCGTCAGGTCCTCGGCCATGCGCTTGGTAAGGGTCGTCACCAGCACCCGCTCGTCCCGGTCCGCCCGGGCACGTATCTCTGCCACCAGGTCGTCGATCTGCCCGGTAACGGGCCGCACCTCCACCCGGGGATCCAGCAGACCCGTGGGCCGGATCACCTGCTCCACGATCTGGTCTGCGCCGTTTTTTTCGTAGTCTCCCGGGGTGGCTGACACCAGCACCACCTGGTGAAACCGCTCCTCGAACTCCTCAAATTTAAGGGGCCGGTTATCGAACGCGCAGGGCAGGCGGAACCCGTAGTTCACCAGGCTCTCCTTCCGGGCCCGGTCGCCGTTATACATGGCCCGCACCTGGGGCAGTGTCACGTGGCTCTCGTCCACAAACAGCACGAAGTCCTCCGGGAAGTAGTCCAGCAGCGTCATGGGCGGTGAACCGGGCTCCCGGCCGGAGATGACCCGGCTGTAATTTTCAATGCCCGTGCAGTAGCCCAGCTCCCGCATCATCTCCACATCATACCGGGTCCGCTGGTCAATGCGCTGGGCCTCCACCAGCTTGCCGTTATCCTCGAAAAATTTCTTCCGCTCCGCCAGCTCCCGCTCAATTTCCTCCGTGGCCCGGGCCATTTTCTCCTTGGTAGTCACATAGTGGCTGGCGGGATAAATGGCCACATGGTCAATGATCCGCTGGGCCTGACCGGTCACAGGGTTAAACTCGCTGATGCGGTCCACCTCGTCCCCAAAGAATTCCACCCGGATAGCGTATCCGTTGGCATACACCGGATAAATCTCCACCGTGTCCCCCCGGACCCGGAACATATTCCGCTCAAAGGCCACATCGTTGCGCTCGTAGCGAATTTCCACCAGCTTGCGCAGCAGCTGATCCCTTGGGTACTCCTTCCCCCGGCGCAGGGAGATGACCATGTTGGCGTAGTCAATGGGGTCGCCCAGGCCGTAAATGCACGACACCGAGGCCACCACGATCACATCCCGCCGCTCAAAGAGGGCCGCCGTGGCGCTGTGCCGCAGCCGCTCGATCTCCGCGTTGATGGATGCGTCCTTCTCAATGAAGGTATCTGTGTGGGCGATGTACGCCTCCGGCTGATAGTAGTCGTAGTAGGAGACGAAATACTCCACCGCGTTCTCCGGAAAAAACTCACGGAACTCCTCGCAAAGCTGGGCCGCCAAGGTCTTGTTGTGGGCCAGCACCAGGGTAGGCCGCTGGACCTTTTCAATGACCTTGGCCATGGTGTAGGTCTTGCCGCTGCCGGTAACGCCCAGCAGCACCTGCTGGCGCAGCCCCGCCTCCAGCCCCGCCGCCAGCTTCTCAATGGCCTGGGGCTGGTCGCCGGAGGGGGTGTATTCGGATACGACTTTAAAGTTCGGCATGTTGTTCTCCTGTTTTCCGCTGTAATATAGCATCTTATTATTGTACCACAATTATAAAATATGTAAATAAGAAATTTAAAACAAATGTTCTGTTTTTAGGGTTTTCCCCTCCCAAAAACAGAACCCCCTGCCCTCTGTAGGGTCGACCCTTGCGGCCGCCCGCCCTATAACCACCGCACCCCTTGCAAAAAACCTGTCATTGCGAAGCCGGTGCGCACACCGGCTGTGGCAATCCGCGTCTGCCATTTTGTGCGCAGCGTTTCTTTTTTTCATCGTTTCGTAGGGGCCGATGCCTACATCGGCCCGCCCCGCTGCGTTACTTGTGACGCTCCGTAGGGGTCGACCTCCCGGACGACCCGAACCGAGCCTGCATAAATTTTTTTGTCTCCCGTAGGGCGGGGTACCCTCACCCCGCCGCTGGGCCCGCACCCCCTTACAAACTCAAAAGGGCTGCCCGCAGGCAGCCCTTTTTTCCTCTCTTATATCAGCAGCCCGCTGGCGGCCATGGACACATAGTCCCCGTCCGCCACCACGATGTGATCCGCCAGCTGGATATTCATGGTGCGCAGAGCGTCCCGGATGAGCCGGGTGGTGGCAATATCCTCCTGAGACGGCAGCGCCACGCCGCTGGGATGATTGTGGGCCAGTACAACGCCCACAGCCCCGGCGTGGAGGGCATACTCCACCACCTGCCGCACACTCACCGCCGCCATGCTCACATCCCCCTCCGCCAGGCACCGGGAGGAGAGGACCTTGCCCTTGCCGTCCAGGCACACCTGCCACAGCATCTCCCGGCGGCTGCCGCTCAGCAGCTCCGTAAAATACGCCCCGCAGGCATCCACGGAATTGAGGATCTGCTCCTTTGCGCTCTGGGCCGCCCGCCGTTGGAGGATGGGCGCCAGGCTGATCAGCAGCGCCGCCTGCTGCCCCACGCCCTGCACGCAGGCCAGCTCCTGCACCGGGGCGGACAGCACCCCCTGCAGCGACCCAAACTGCTTCAGCAGCCGGTGGGCCAGCTCGTTGGTGTCCCGCCGGGGGATGGCGTAATACAGCAGCACCTCCAGCAGCTCATGGTCCGCCAGGCTCCGCTCACCGTTTTCCAGGAGCTTTTGCTTCATTCTCGCCCGGTGTCCCTCATGTATGCCGCCCATGGTGCCGCCCCCTTTCCGTACAGGATCATTTTGCAAGAGTATAACACGAAAGCTGCTTTTTCTCAAGTATTTCCCCGGCCCGGAGGACGCTTTTTGCAGGCGTCTGCACCCAAACTATCGTTTTGCACAATTTTATCGCTTATTTTTCGTCGTGTCCACTACGCGAAAAGATTGTTAAAACTATTGCAATCTTTTCAGGCTATGATAAAATATTTTTACCGTGCAGTTTTATGTGCGGCAGGATCGGAAAGACAACTGTGTTAAGGAGAAAAAACATGAGCATGAACCAGCGACTTGCCCGGGTGAGCGAGATTATCGATACCCACGGCTCCCAGCCCAGCCAGCTGATCGCCATATTGCAGGATACGCAATCAGCCTTCAACTACCTCAGCCAAGAGGACATGACCCTCATCGCCCACCGCCTGGGCATCAGCACGGCCAAGGTCTACAGCGTAGCGACATTTTATGAGAATTTTTCCCTGGAGCCCAAGGGCAAGCACATCATCCGGGTGTGTGACGGCACCGCCTGCCATGTCCGCAAGTCCCAGCCCATTTACGACGCCATCCACGACTATATGCACCTCACCGGCAAGCGCAAGACCGATGCCGACGGCCTGTTCACCCTGGAGACCGTGGCCTGCCTGGGCGCCTGCGGCCTGTCCCCGGTGCTGACCATCGACGGCGAGGTCCACGCCAAAATGACCCCGGACTCCGCCCTGGCCCTACTGGAATCCATTCGTAAAGAGGAGGAGCCTGCCAAATGAGTGTTCTGACCCGAGAGGGCTTCCACGCCCTGCAGGCCCAGGCGGCCGATGCCTTAGCGCGCAGCCAATCTGCCCTGACGGTGCTTATCTGCGCCGGCACCGGCTGCATCGCCAGCGGCTCCATGAAGGTCTATGAAAATCTCCGAAACGAGTGCCAGGAGCGGGGCCTCAGCATCTATGTGGGCCTCACCCACCACGGGGAGGAGGAGAAAAGCCTCCACATTAAAATGAGCGGCTGCCACGGCTTCTGTGAAATGGGCTGCCTGGTCCACATCGAACCCCTGGGCGTCATGTATGTCCGGGTAAAGCCCGAGGATTGCCACGAGATTGTGGAGCGCACCCTTTTAGGGGGCGAAATTATCCAGCGCCTGACCTACCATCAGGATGGCGTATCCTACCCCCGGCAGGAGGACATCCCCTTTTATAAAAAGCAGCACCGTGTGGTCCTCAAGGGCTGCGGTGCCAGCGACGCCGAGGACCTGGAGGAATACATCGCCAAGGACGGCTACCGCGCCTTTGAAAAGGCCCTGTTTGACATGTCCGGCGAGGCCATCTGCCGGGAAATTTCCGACTCCGGTCTCCGGGGCCGGGGCGGCGGCGGCTTCCCTGCCGGGCGCAAGTGGGAGAGTGTGCGCAAAAACGTCTCCGATGTAAAGTATATCGTCTGCAACGGCGACGAGGGCGACCCCGGCGCGTTTATGGACCGCTCCATCATGGAGGGCAATCCCCACTCCGTCATCGAGGGCATGATGATTGCCGGCGTAGCCACCGGCGCCGCCGAGGGGTATATCTATGTCCGGGCCGAGTATCCCCTGGCCGTGGAGCGCCTGCAGGTGGCCATTGACAAGGCCACCCAGCTGGGCCTGCTGGGCGACAATATCATGGATTCCGGCTTTAGCTTCCATATGCACATCAACCGCGGCGCCGGCGCCTTTGTCTGCGGCGAGGGCAGCGCCCTCACCGCCTCCATTGAGGGCAAGCGCGGTATGCCCCGCACCAAGCCCCCCCGCACCGTGGATCAGGGCCTGTGGGGCAAGCCCACCGTTCTCAACAATGTGGAAACCTTTGCCAATGTCCCCGGCATCCTCAATAAAGGCGCCGGCTGGTACCGCTCCATCGGCACCGACACAAGCTCCGGCACCAAGACCTTCGCCCTCACCGGCAATGTGGTCAATACCGGCCTGGTGGAGGTGCCCATGGGCACCACTCTCCGGGAGATCATCTTCGACATCGGCGGCGGCATCCAAAACGGCAAGAAGTTCAAGGCCGTGCAGATCGGCGGCCCCGCCGGCGGCTGCCTCACCGAGGAGCATCTGGACCTGCCCCTGGACTTTGACTCCCTGAAGAAGGTGGGGGCCATTGTAGGCTCCGGCGGCCTGGTGGTCATGGACGAGGACACCTGCATGGTGGAGACTGCCCGTTTCTTCATGCATTTCACCCAAAACGAATCCTGCGGCAAGTGCGTTCCCTGCCGGGAGGGCACCAAGCGTATGCTGGAGATTTTAGACCGGATCGTGGCCAATGAGGGCTCCATCGAGGATCTTGACCTGCTGGAGAGCCTTTCCGACACCATCTCCACCACCGCCCTGTGCGGCCTGGGGCAGAGCGCCTGCAAGCCGGTGCTCAGCACCCTGCGCTACTTCCGGGAGGAATACCTGCACCATGTGGTAGACCACCACTGCCCCGTGTGCAACGGCCGCAAGCGCCGCCTGGAAATCAAGCCCGAGCTGTGCAAGGGCTGCGGCAAGTGCGCCCGGAACTGCCCCATGGAGGCTATTTCCGGCCAGCCCCGCACGCCGTATGTCATCGACAATGAAAAATGCATCCACTGCGGTGCCTGCTGGGGCGCCTGCCCCTTCGGGGCCATTGATGCCATCGAAGAGGAGGGTTAAGCCATGGCAAAAGGAATTATGATTATCGACGGCATCCGCGTTCCCTTTGACGGGGAGAAAAATGTCCTGGCCGTTGTGCGCAAGGCGGGCATCGACATTCCCACCTTCTGCTATTACTCCGACCTGAGCATCTACGGCGCGTGCCGTATGTGCATGGTGGAGGACACCAAAACCGGCAAGATCGAGGCCTCCTGCTCCATGGAGCCCCGGGACGGCATGTCCATCCGCACCAACACCGCCAAACTCTTGAAGCACCGGCGTATGATATTGGAGCTGCTCCTGGCCTCCCACGATTGCAGCTGCACCAACTGCGCCAAGAGCGGCAACTGCCGTCTGCAGGAGCTGGCCCAGCGCTTCGGTGTGCGGCATATTCGCTTTCCGGATACCCGCCCCCGCTATGAGATGGACTACACCAGCTACGCCATCTTCCGCGACCCCAATAAGTGCATCCTCTGCGGCGACTGCGTCCGGGTCTGCGAGGAAAAACAGGGCCAGGGCATCCTGGACTTTGCCGGCCGGGGCAGCGAGCTGCAGGTAATGCCCGCCTTCGACAAGAAGCTCAGCGAGACCAAGTGCGTCAGCTGCGGCCAGTGTGCCGCTGTGTGTACCACCGGCGCCATCACCGTTAACGATCAGATCGGCACCGCCTGGAAGGCCATTCACGACCCCCAAAAGCGGGTGGTGGTGCAGATCGCCCCAGCCGTCCGGGTGGCTATCGGCGAGGAATTTGGCTACGCCCCCGGTGAGAACATCCTGGACCGAGTGGTCTCCGCCCTGAAGATCATGGGCGTGGACGAGGTATATGACACCAACTTTGCCGCCGATATGACCACCATTTCCGAGGCAGAGGAATTCCTCCAGCGGCTGCAGGCAGGCGGACCCTTTCCCATGTTCACATCCTGCTGCCCCGCCTGGGTGAAGTATCTGGAGCTGAACGACCCCAAGTACCTGAAAAATATCTCCACCTGCAAGTCTCCCATGCAGATGTTCGCCTCCGTCCTCAAGGCCAAGTACGCAGAAAAGGACGCCTCCGACGGCCGCACCACCTATCACATTGCCATCATGCCCTGCACGGCCAAGAAAATGGAGGCCGCCCGAGACGAATTCTTCCACAACGGCACCCCGGATGTAGACCTGGTCCTCACCACCCGGGAGCTGGTGGATATGATCCGGGAGACAGGCATCCATCTGGACGAGCTGGAGCTGGAGTCCCCTGACCTCCCCTTCGGTTTGGGCTCCGGTGCGGCGGTGATCTATGGCGTCACCGGCGGCGTGGCGGAGTCCGTTGTGCGCCACTGCCTGCCTGATAAAACCAAAAACGCCCTGCGCCAGGTGCGTGTGTCCGGCATCCGGGGCGATGAACCCATTCGGGAGGTCACCTATGATGTAGACGGCACGGAGATCAAGATCGCCGTAGTCAATGGCCTGGTCCACGCCAAGGAGCTCATCGCCGATGTGGAAGCCGGCAAGCGCTTTTACCACCTGGTAGAGGTCATGAGCTGCCAGGGCGGCTGCGTAGGCGGTGCCGGGCAGCCCTACGGTCTCGCCGCCGCTAAAAAGGGCCGAGGCAACGGCCTCTATGCCGCCGATGCCTCCGCTCTCTTCAAGCGCGCCGAAAAGAACCCCGTGGTCACCGCCATGCTCTCGGACTTCGGCCCCCAGTGGTGCCACGACCATCTCCATGTTCACTACCAAACCGAAGAATAATGCGCCGCATTTCGGGCCCGGAGCGCAGCCGGATGGCTGCGCCCCGGGCCTATTCTTAGCTGCCCTATGTATTATTCCTGTTGCCTCGAGGCCAGCGAATGATGCCGCCGGCTCTGGTAATTTCCCCCTGTTTTTTCGCTTTTTGTCATAAATAGTCCTAATCTCTAAAATAAAAAATCCGTATTTTACTTATGCCGTTCCATAGGGTATACTACAGCATGTTTGAAAAATCTTTTCCCGAAAAAGGAGCGTAATACTATGAGCAGAACCATCGGTACTGTGGTGCGCGGTGTGCGTGCCCCCATTTTCCGTCAGGGTGACGATGTCGTTTCCATCGCCGCCGACACCGTTGCAAATGCCTTGGCTGAGGAGGGCATCACCCCCCGGGATAAGGACGTGGTCGCCATCACCGAATCCGTGGTGGCCCGCTGCCAGGGCAACTATGCCACCGTTCAGCAGATTGCCGCCGACGTGAAGGCCAAGACCGGCGGCAAGACCGTGGGCGTCACCTTCCCCA
>CAVKFX010000013.1:0-6847 GCA_963655625.1 uncultured Eubacteriales bacterium
AGCGAACATCGCCTGGAAAACGAGCTGAAGCAGAGCGCCGAAAAAATAAAGATGTCCGCTGAGAATCAGCTGCACAAGATCCAGGGGGAGGGCCGTCCCAAGAAAAGCCCCCGGGAGATCCAGGCCCGGCGGCGCAAGACGTGGTTCATTGTGGGGACTATCTTTGCTGTGCTGCTGCTGACGATGATCTTTTTCTCCATCCTGTTTTCCATGTATATCAACCGCACCATGAAGAACAAGGTGGAGGTGGACTTAGCCGCCTATGACCTGTCCCTGGCGACCGAGATGTATGCCAAGGACTCCGATACGGGAGAATACGCCCTGTATCAGACTCTGTATGACGGCGAAAACCGCATCCTCCTTACAAGCGACCAGATTCCTCAGAGCCTGCGGGACGCGGCGGTGGCCATTGAGGACAAGCGTTTTTACAAGCACCATGGCGTGGACTGGAAGGGTACCGCCCGGGCTGTGTTCAGCACCATCACCGGCGGCGGCGTGCAGGGCGGATCGACCATTACCCAGCAGCTCATCAAGAACATCACCGGCAACGACGAGACCACCGTCAAGCGCAAGGTGACGGAGATCTACCGGGCACTGCAGCTGGAAAAGCAGTACGACAAGGATGTGATCCTGGATACCTATCTCAATACGGTGTATTTCGGCGAATCCTGCTACGGCGCACAGACGGCGGCCCGGATGTATTTCGGCAAGGATGCCCAGGACCTGTCCGTGGCGGAGTGCGCCAGCCTCATCGCCATTACCAACAATCCCTCCCGCTATGACCCCCTTATCAGCGACTGGACACTGGAGAACAACCGCAATCGCCAGCTGCTGGTGCTGGAGAACATGTATAAACAGGGAATGATCAAGGAAAAGGCGGACTATGAGGCCGCCTGCAACGAGGAAGTGGTCTTTACCAACGGCTATAACTGCCTGGGCCAGCAGGTGGAGGGCTATGAGGCGCCTGCCGTCGAGGAGGAGACCGGCGAAACAGTGACCAAGGCCAACAACTCCTATTTCACCGACCAGGTGATCGAGGACGTGGCAAAGAAATTCGTGGAGATCTATGACCTGCAGGACAGCAAGCCCGACAGCGAGGGCAAGGTCATCAGCGCCTATGAGCGGGCCGTGGGCATGGTATACAGCGGCGGCTACAAGATCTATACCACCCAGAAACTCACCTATCAGAAGATAGCTGAGGAGGAGTTTGAGAAGACCGAATATCAGGAACAGACCGACTCCTACGACCAGCCCCTGCAGATCGCCATGACGGTGATGGATCCGTATACCGGCGATGTGGTGGCCATGGTGGGCGGCACAGGCGTAAAGACCGCGGACCGGGCCTGGAACTGGGCTACGGAGGTGCGGCCCTGCGGCTCGGCAGCCAAGCCTGTCAGCACCTATGCCCCGGCACTGGACAACGGCACCATTACGGCGGCCTCCATCATTGACGACTATCCCATTGACCTTAACGGCAGCGCCTGGCCCAGAAACGTCACCAGGGTTTACAGCGGCCTGACCAGCATGCGCGAGGCCATCGTGCAGTCCCTGAACACCTGCGCCGTGCGGACGAATCTGATGTACGGCACCTACAATTCCTATAAGTTCATGACCGAGAAGCTGGGCTTCACCACCCTGACGGATACGGATTCCCAGCAGGTGGGCAACATGGCCCTGGGCGGATTTGAACACGGCGTGACCACCCTGGAAATGGCCGCGGCCTACAGCGCCTTTGTAAACGATGGCATCTACACCACCCCCAGGACCTATTCGCGGGTAGAGGACTCCAAGGGCAATGTCATCATCGACAACAATACGGAGTCCCATGTGGCCATGAAGAAGACCACGGCTTACCTGATGCGCAGCATCCTGCAGGATGTTGTGCGCCGCGGCTCCGGCGGCGGTGCGTACTTCTCCGGTATGTCCATCGGCGGCAAGACCGGTACCACCGATGATGCAAGAGACCGCTACTTCGCGGGCTTCACGCCCTATTACTGCGCGGCGGCCTGGAGCGGGTATAAATCCAATGAAGTGGTGTATTCCGACACCAACCCCTGTTCGGCCATGTTCAAGAGAGTCATGAGCCGGATCCACGAGGGGCTGGAGGATCCCGGCTTCCACAGTTGTGACGGCCTGGTGGATGTGACGGTGTGTGCAGACAGCGGCCTGCTGGCAACGGAGGCCTGCGCGGCAGACTTCCGGGGCAGCCGGGTCAAGACGGTGCAGGTGGCGGCGGATACCGCGCCCACCCAGAGCTGCACCATGCACAAGATGGTGTCCTACTGCAAGGACGGGAAGCATATTGCTACCGCCAGCTGCCCGGCATCCTCTGTAATGCAGGTGGCCGTTTTGGACTATGCACGTGAGACGATATTTGACATTAAGGTGCCGGACGATGCTTACCGGCTGCAGGTGCTGTCGGAGGGGGATTGCCCCGTCCACGGCGGCGCAGCGCAAAAACCGAATGAAAAGCCGACAAAGGACCCGGCAAAGGAGCCGGAGAATGACCCGGGGGAAGATTTGGATCAGAACCCGGATCTGTCGGAGGATGACGATGTTTTCAACGTGCAGGGGGAGAGAAACCTGTTCACGCGATGAAACGGTGAGAGCGAATAGGAGAGAGCCGCAGGAGCGGCTCTCTCTTTTGCTGCGCATCGGGTACCATCGATTGACAAGGACAGACACGGTTTTGCCGGGCAGAAATGTGTCCAGGCAAGGAAGGACCCGCAGGGAATACTTGCCGTATTTCCAAGGGGCGTGACGCGGCATGGGCGCATTTCTGCCCGGCAAAACTGCTTCGCACCTGCCAGCGATGGATTTTCGAGGGATTCTTGGCTTTTGAGTCGCAGGCGGGCTGGCGCCCGCCAAGGCGAGAAGGACAAAAAGCACCCCAAAGACGCGCTGGCAGGCGTGTTTGCCCTTGTTAATCGATGGTAAAAATGATTGACAGAATGGCACGGATATGGGATAATACCCGAATAATATTCTAACGGAGCGCGGGTGCACTCCGGTGCGGCGGTGAGGGAGAAGAATGGGGTTTATTGAGTTGCTGCTCGTTGCGGTGGGCCTATCTATGGACGCCTTCGCAGTGGCTGTCTGCAAGGGCTTGTCCGTGCAAAAGCTGAGGTGGAAGCACTACCTGGCGGTGGGCCTTTGGTTCGGCGGTTTTCAGGCACTGATGCCTATGGCGGGGTATCTGCTGGGCACTACCTTTGAAAGGTACATCACCTCGGTGGACCACTGGGTGGCTTTTGTGCTGCTGTGCCTGATCGGCGGGAACATGCTCAAGGAGGGCCTGTCCCGGGATGAGGAGAGAGAGGGACAGGCGGAGAACGTGTCCTTCGGTTTCAAGGCCATGCTTATGCTGGCGGTGGCCACCAGTATTGACGCCCTGGCGGTGGGCATTACCTTTGCCCTGCTGCCGGATGTGGACATTTTCAGCGCCGTGGGACTCATCGGCTGCACCACCTTCTGCCTGTCGGCCTTGGGCTTGAAGGTGGGCAATATCTTCGGCCTGAAATATAAGAGCAAGGCAGAGGTGGCCGGAGGCATCATTCTGATCCTCATGGGTCTGAAGATCCTGCTGGAGCATCTGGGTGTTATCAATTTCTGAAACGATTTTTGACGGAGGAGAAGGGCATGGCGGATATTCGGGAAATCACGGATTTTTCTGCGCCGGAACTGGATATTTTTGCCCGGCTTCGGGAAAACCAGCTGGCTAACTGGGAGTGTGCGGAGAAGGGAATCTTCATTGCCGAGAGCCCCAAGGTCATCGGCCGGGCGCTGGCGGCCGGTTACGAGCCCATTTCGTTTCTGATGGAGCGCCGCCATGTGGAGAGCCAGGGGAAGGAGCTGCTGGAGCGCTGCGGACCAGTGCCGGTTTTCACAGCGGAGGAGGTTGTGCTGGCGCAGATGACGGGCTTTCATCTGACCCGGGGGATGCTGTGCGCCATGAAGCGCAGGGAGCTGCCGAAGGCGGAGCAGGTTTGTGCCGGCGCCCGGCGTGTGGCGGTACTGGAGCGGGTGATGAACCCCACCAATGTGGGGGCGATCTTCCGCTCGGCGGCGGCGTTGGGCATGGACGCGGTGCTCTTGACGCCGGAGTGCAGCGATCCGCTGTACCGGCGCTGTACCCGGGTGAGCATGGGAACGGTGTTTCAGATTCCCTGGACCTATCTGCCAGATGGCAGCTGGACGGGCAAAATGCATCAGTTGGGCTTTCAAACGGCGGCAATGGCCCTGCGGGAGGATTCCCTGCGGCTGGATGATCCGCGCCTGTTGGCGGCGGAGCGGCTGGCTATTGCCTTGGGCACCGAGGGGGACGGCCTGGCGGATGGCAGCATTGAGAGCTGCGACTATACCGTATGCATCCCTATGGCCCACGGAGTGGACTCGCTGAACGTGGCGGCGGCCAGCGCCGTGGCGTTCTATCAGCTGGGGCAGGTACGAAAATAAAAAGCGAAGTTTTGTGAAAAAAGTGTTGACAAATGCTCAAGAGTATACTATACTAAGCAAGTCGGCAGCCTGAGGGCTGCAAACTGAATAAGACTTGGGGGTATAGCTCAGCTGGGAGAGCAAGTCACCAGTAAAGCAACCCGCAATCGCAAAGCGGCATCTAAAAAGTTAATATCCCGGAAGTCCAGTAAAATCAAGGGCTTCCGGTTCCATGGGGGTATAGCTCAGCTGGGAGAGCAAGTCACCAGTAAAGCAACCCGCAATCGCAAAGCGGCATCTAAAAAGTTAATATCCCGGAAGTCCAGTAAAATCAAGGGCTTCCGGTTCCATGGGGGTATAGCTCAGCTGGGAGAGCAAGTCACCAGTAAAGCAACCCGCAATCGCAAAGCGGCATCTAAAAAGTTAATATCCCGGAAGTCCAGTAAAATCAAGGGCTTCCGGTTCCATGGGGGTATAGCTCAGCTGGGAGAGCGCTTGAATGGCATTCAAGAGGTCAGCGGTTCGATCCCGCTTATCTCCACCAAGTGAAAACACCGAGGGAAATCCCCCCGGTGTTTTATTTTGTGGGTTACACAGGCGAACCGCTGACCTCTTGCATTTAAATCCCGGGTCAGCGATTCGGCTTCGCTGATTTTCACCGCAAAAAGCACTGAAACCACAAAGGCTTCAGAGCTTTTCTTTTTGTGCTGGGGATCAAAACCGTGCGATCTCCAACACTGATCCAACAAATATCAGGCATCGGCGGCCTCCCGGGCTTTTTTGGCCATGGCGGGAATGTCGCCTACGCCGCTCAGGACAATGCCGGGACGATAGGCGTAGGTCTTGAGCGTTTCCGGCGTGGATACACCGGAGAGCACCAGCACCGTGGTCATGCCGCTCTCCATGCCGGAGATCACGTCGGTATCCATGCGGTCGCCTACCATCACCGCCTCAGCGGAATGACAGTGCAGCATACGCAGGCCCGTGCGCATCATCAGCGGGTTGGGCTTGCCGCAGAAATAGGCCTGGGTGCCGGTGGCCATCTCGATGGGCGCCACCAGGGCGCGGCAGGCGGGGGCGATGCCGTTTTCAATGGGGCCGGAGACATCGGAATTGGCGCCGATGAGCTTGGCCCCCGCCAGGACCAGGTTAGTGGCCTTGGTCAAGGTGTCCAGAGAGTAGGACCGGCCCTCGCCCACCACCACATAGTCCGGGTTCACGTCGTTCATGGTGATGCCCGCGTCATACAGGGCGTTGAGCAGACCCGCCTCGCCGATGGCGAACACGGAGCAGCCCGGGGCCTGCTCCTTCAAAAAGGCCGCCGTGGCCAGGGCGCTGGTATAAAAATGATCCTCCGAAACATCCAGGCCCATACGCGCCAGCTTTTGCTTCAGCTCCAGAGGCGTATAGCCGCTGTTATTGGTCAGGAACAGATACTCCTTCTTTTCATCGTGCAGCCACTGGATGAACTCCGCCACCCCCGGCAGGATGCGGTTTCCGTGATAGATCACGCCATCCATATCGCAGATGAAGCCCTTCTTTTCGTTGAAGATAGCCATCTTTTCAGGTGCAATATCCATGGGACGACCTCCTTTTTTCTTTTTGCACAGACAGTATACCATTGAAATGGAAAAGAAGCCACCATAACTGCGTTAAATATTTATATATTTTCAAACGGGTAAAAGCGTGCGCAGGGGAGCGGCGAAATGGGGTAGCTTTTTGGAGCGGGATACGCTATAATATGAAAAACAGAGGGACGCCGCAAAAAACGGCGGCAGAAACAGAAAGGGAGTATGACTATGAATATTACGGTATACCTGGGCTCCTGCGAGGGAAATGATCCGGCGATGAAAACGGCGGTTGCAGAGCTGGGCCGGTGGATCGGGGAAAGCGGAAACCGACTGGTCTACGGTGGCTCCAAGACCGGCCTCATGGGCCTGCTGGCGGACAGTGTTCTCTCCGCGGGGGGAGAGGTGACCGGCGTGGAGCTGGAGATGTTTATGGAGGCGGGGTATCAGCACACAGGGCTGACGGAGCTGATCGTCAGGCCGGACTTTCCCCAACGCAAGGCGGAGATGATCCGGCGGGGGGATGCGTTCATCGCGTTTCCCGGCGGCACGGGCACCCTGGAGGAGATCAGCGAGATCATGTCCCTGGCGGCGCTGAAGCTGACCAAGGCTCCCTGCATCCTGTATAACCTGAACGGATACTATGACCATCTGCGCCTGCAGCTGCGGCATATGGTGGACATGGGTCTGTCCGCGCCGGATCGGCTGGAAAATATACACTTTGCCGCCGATCTGCAGGAGATCCGGGAAATTGTGACCGCTGCCGGATAAAGAGTAAAGCCGCTTCCTTTCTTGTCCTGATGACCGGGAAGAGGAGCGGTTTTTCCTTTTTGCGCGGGAAGAAA
>CAVKFX010000014.1:0-10848 GCA_963655625.1 uncultured Eubacteriales bacterium
CACATCGACCAGTCCACCAACGGCAAGCGCATCAAGCTGGCTCTGCCCATCTTCGTGCTGGTCATCGCTATCCTGGTCTTTGCCAAGATCAATAACAACGGCTTCATGATCCTGTGGCGTTACTTCGCCTGGGCCAACCAGACCCTGGCTCTGTTCGCACTGATGTGCATCGCCGTTTGGATGTTTGAAAACGGCAAGGCTAAGTGGGCCTGGATGCCCATGATCCCCGGCGGCTGGTACGCATTCATCTGCGTCACCTACATCGCCAACGCAAAAATCGGCTTCAACATCCCTTGGACTATTTCCTACATCATCGGTGTTGTCTGCGCCGTGGCGTATGTCATTGCCTGCTGCATGTACGGCAAGAAGCGGGCAGCCAAGAAGCTGTCCATGAACAGCTAAAGGATTTTCTCTCCTCAAATATTTTCCTAACAGGAGTAAGCCCTCCGGCATTCGCCGGAGGGCTTACTCTATATATGTCAATAAAAGGGGGAAATTTACAGACACGGTAAGGAAGGGTGTGTGAGGGAAACCCAAGAAGGGTGTCCCTCGCCATTGAAATCAGTAGTTTTTGAAACTTTTTCAAAGTTTCAAAAACTTAGTCAGCGGGGCGAAAAACCTTTTTCGCCCCGCTGAAGTCCCCCGGCGAGAGCCGGGGGACTTCTCTATTTTCTCAAAAAACTGTGTCTATGGTCAAGGGCCTTGCACAGGCCATGTAAACCTCGGTGCCCTCCGCAAATATGCGGAGGGCACCGGTTTTTCTGCATTTAATTCTGCCCTTCATCCCTGCCGCAGCTGCCTGCACAGCAGCCGGCTCACGGCATCGGCAAACCAGCCAATGGACGGGATGCGCTCCATAGCCTGGCCGTATATTTTCCGGGCGTCGGGCAGCTCCCGGTCGCTGCCGGTGAAGATGCACACAGGCCGGATGCCCCGGCGGCGCAGGACCCCCGTCTCCTGGGCGGTATCATCCACGCCCCGCTTGCCGCTGTAGCTGTATCCCCCCAGAGGCAGCGCCCCCACGGGAATACGCTGGTCGTCATTGGGGCTGGCATCGGATAAAACCAGCAGCAGGCGGTTTTGGCTCACCGCCTTGCGCATAAGCCAGGCCATAGCCCGCAGCGCCAGGCCGTCTCTGTTCCACCCGGCAGCCACATAGTCAAAGACCCGGTCATTCTCCTCCGGCTTGTCATAGTCCCGCAAAATCCGCAGGACCGTACACCCGCTGACGGAGCAAAACGCCGTGACCCGCACCGGAATGCGGCACCGGCTGAGGCTCTCCACGATGATATAGGCCTGGGCGGCCAGCTTTTCCTGCTGCCGGTTTTGGGAGGCCGAGCCGTCCAGCAGAATATCCACGGACAGCTCCCCGGGCTGGCTGTCGCTGCGGCGGGTGAAGATCCGCTCCTCGCCCAATGCCGCCGCCCGCCAGGCCGCATCCCCCCGCAGCCGCCCCACGCGGCCCAGGGAGGTATCCTCGTCCTGCTGCAGCAGCAGAGTGTTCTGGAGCTTTTGGGTGAGCTGGGCGATGGTCAGGCGGTTTTGCAGAAGGTTTTTCTGATAGTACGCCCGGTTTTTCTCCCGCTGCCGCTGAAAGCTTTCCGCATCCCAGGCGACGTCTGCACTGATGGGATGCTCCGGCGGCGTCCCCCTGGTAAAGTGCAGCCGGCAGTTCCGGTGTACCCCCGTGCACAGCTCCCGCTCCGCCTCCGCCAGCTGTGAGGGGGTGAGCATGGACGTGCCGAAGCAGTCCTCCACATAGCGCCGCAGGATGGGCTCCGGGGTCTTGCCCTGGAGGAAGCTCAGCAGGCGCATGGTCTTTCCGGCGCCGACCCCGCCGCTTTCGCCGGGGTCGCCCCGTCCCAGGGCCCGGAGGGCGTTGGGACGGATCAGGCGGACGCCGCCGCCCTTGCCGACGATGCTCCGCCCGGCGAAGGCCGCCCACTGGCGGTCGGTAACGCTGCGGCGGGCCCGGCGGAAGAATGTAAACAGCAGCTCCTCCGTCCGATCCACCACCTTCTGCTCGTTCCACCCCGGGTCAAATTCCAGGGCCGTGAGCACCTGCCGCAGCCAGGGGTCCTGGGGCTCCTCCCCGGTGAGGATGCGTTGGGCCCAGGCGGCCCGGAGGCTCTCGGCACTCTCCCGGGGGTCCTGGGGATGGGGCCGGGCCAAAGTCCTTTGGGCATATTCCCGCCGCAGACCCGCCAGGGCAGGCCGCGTTTTCCCTGCCCGGGCAAACACCGCATGCTCCATGCCCAGCCAGAACACGTCCGTATACAGCCCGCCCTTTTGCTGCAGCTGAAAGCTGTGCAGCATAGGCTGAAAGCGCGAAAAATCATACAGGCCATAGGCCAGGCCCATGATCGTGTTTATGTAGAGCTCGGCGTCTCCCCGGTCGTCGAAGGCCGCCTCCTCCGGGTGCAGGTCGTAGCGCCCGGCGCCGTTCCATATCTGGTTATAGGCCCGGCGGCTTTGCAGTTCCTCCCGGTCCATAGTCAGTCTCCAAACAGCTGGGCCCGGTCCGCCTTCTCCGGGATCCTTGCCCAGACCGTGTCTGCCGCCAGCTGCTGCTCAAAGGGCTCAAAGGCCTTGTTGATAACGCCCAGGCGCAGGGCCTGCCCGGCGCTGATGCCCTTTTCCATCAGGTGCAGGGCCGACAGCAATCCCCGCAGATCCAGTGCCTTGGTGGAGATTTCGCCGCTGTCACACTTCTGCCGCAAATCCCGAAACAGCGCCGTGAACTGCTCCGCCCACTTCTCCTTCAAGGTGGGGAAGCTGCGGTGCAGGAGCTTTTTCAGGTTCTCATCAGAGATGATGGGCATATCCAGCACCACAAATCGGGACACCAGCGCCTCATTAAGCTCCCGGGTGCCGGCATAGCCGTAGTTCATGGTGCCGATGAAGCGGGTGGCCTCGTCCAGGTGGATCCGTTCATAGCCCGGCACGTCGATGACCCGCCGGTGATCCAGCGTGGCATGCAGCACCGCCAGGGCCTCGTTTTTCGCCATGTTCACCTCGTCCAGCACGCCGAAGCCGCCCAGCCGGGCACACTTGCTCACCGGCCCCTCCCGGAACTCCACCTGCCCGTCCCGGAGGGTATCGGCGCCGATGAGGGCCGCCGCGTCCACGTTCACATACATGGACACATCCCAGACCGGCCGGCCGAATACCGCCGCCAGGTTTTCCGCCAGGACGTTTTTGCCCGTGGCCTTGGGGCCTGCCAGCAGCAGATGCTCCCCGCACAGCAGGGCCGCCGCCGCGCTCTCCCAAATCTCCCGTCCGTAGTAGAGATACCGGGGCTGGGGAACACGCTCCGCCGCCTCCCCGGGTGCCGGGTGCGCCTGGCGGAACCGCCGGATCTCCTCCAGCAGCGCCGCGTCCACGCCTTCCTCCTGCAGCTCCTTGAAAATATCCATATCTGCGCCTCCCCGCTCTTTCTTGATGTCGTATTATACACCCGCAGTCCATAAAGATTTCGCCAAGAAATCCCCATTTTCGCGGAAAGGATCCTATATGCGTTGCTTTTTTCTCGATCCCGCGCGTAAAACGGAACCAGCGGGCATTTGCCGTCTGTTGGCATCGCGTGTTCCCGTGTGTCTCGTTGCGGTATCGTAACATTTTCAACAAAATAGGGAAATTGTCGCATTGACCAATTTCCCCGTTTTTTTTACAATAGGATTATACCATTCTGTCCAAAACAGCGTGGAAAAATAAAGGAGGATCGACATGAAGAAGATCATCGCTTTCATTCTGGCCACGGTAATGCTGATGGCCACCCTCACTGCCTGCGGCAGCAAGAGCAACGACGACAAGAAGGACGGCACCAAGACCGCCGCCGACCTGAAGATCGTTCTGCTGCTGCCCGGCGAGATCAATGACCAGGGCTGGAACGCTTCCAACTACGCCGGCGTTGTGGCCTGCAACGAGAAGCTGGGCACCAAGATGGAGTATGTGGAGTCCGTGAAGGAAGCCGATTTCGAGTCCACCTTCCGCGAGTATGCCGAGCGCGGCTATGACATCATCATGGCAGCCGGCTCCCAGTTTGACGAAGCCGCCTCCAGCGTGGCCGCCAACTATCCCAACACCCGCTTCATGGTCGTCAACGGCTCCAAGTGCGACGCCGACAACCTCTGCCCCCTGTTCCCCAAGGAGTATGAGGCTTCCTATCTGGCCGCCGTCATCGCCGGCAACATCACCACCAACGGCCAGTTCGGCCTCATCGGCGGCGATCCCAACCAGGCCATGAAGGACCTGATGGCCGTATACGGCAAGACCGCCGTTTCCATCGCCAAGGACCGCGGCATCGCCGATGCCAGCTACAACCTGGCCTATTCCAACAGCTGGACCGATGTGGCCCTGGGCAAGCAGATGTCCGAGAACATGATCGATAACGGCGCGGACGTGATGTTCGTGTACGCAAACGAGCTGGGCCTGGGCGTCATCAACGGCGCCGTGGAGAAGGGCGCCAAGGTCGTGGGTTACTCCTCCGACCAGACCACCATCGACCCCAAGACCGTTGTGGCCTCCATCGACTTTGACTATGCCACCATGTACGTCTGGGCCATCGATCAGTACCTGGCCGGCAAGCTGGCCGGACATCAGATCGTGGAGGTAGGCGTGCCCGAGGACATTTACTTCCCCGTCTACACCGATAACTGCCCCGCCGAGGCCAAGGCCGCCTGCGACCAGGCCGTCAAAGACCTGAAGGCCGGCACCGTGGATCTGAAGGCTCTGTTTGACTAAGCTCCCGCATTACCATCGATTGACATGAGCAGACACGGTTTTGCCGCGCAGAAATGCGCCCATACCGCGTCAAGCCCCTTGGAAATACGACAAGTATTCCCTGCGGTCCTTTCCTTGTCTGGACACATTTCTGCGCGGCAAAACTGCTTCGCACCTGCCAGCGATGGATTTCCGAGGGATTTTTGGCTTTTGAGCCGCAGGCGGGCTGGCGCCCGCCAAGGTGAGAAGGGCAAAAAGCGCCGCAAAGGCGCGCTGGCAGGCGTGTTTGCCCTTGTTAATCGATGGTATCCTTACATATAAGGTTTCATCCTGCCTGCTGGCCTGCTCCCAAAAAGCAGGCCAGCAGGCTATCCAAGGAAACTGGAGGAAATATATGGCTGTTCCCGTTGTAGAAATGCGGCATGTGACCAAATGCTTTGCAAAGGTCATTGCCAATAAAGATGTCTCCCTCACCGTGGGCGAGGGGGAGGTGCTGGCGCTGCTGGGCGAAAACGGCGCCGGAAAAAGCACCATTATGAAGATCCTGTACGGCCTGTACAGCCTGGACGAGGGGGAGATCCTCATCCGCGGCCAACAGGTGCAGATCAAGAATCCCGCCGATGCCATGGCCCGGGGCATCGCCATGATCCAGCAGCATTTCTCTTTGGTCCCCACCCACACCGCTGCGGAGAATATCATCCTGGGCAATGTCCACGGATATATCTCTCTGAAGGATCACAACAAAAGACTGGAAAAAATTGCCAAGGAGTACGGCTTTGACGTGCCCATGGACCGCCCGGTGGGCGAGCTGGCCGTGGGGCAGCAGCAAAAGGTCGAGATCCTGAAGGCTCTTTATATCAACGCCGGCGTCCTCATCATGGACGAGCCCACCGCCGTCCTGACCCCCCAGGAGTCCGAACACCTCATGCAGTTTATCAAGGACTTCACCGCCAAGGGCAACAGTGTGGTCTTCATCACCCATAAGATGAAGGAGGTCATGGAGGTGGCCGACCGCATCGTGGTCATGCGCAACGGCGTGGTGGTGGACGAGGTCCGCCGGGCGGACACCGACGAGCAGCAGCTGGCCCGCCTGATGATCGGCCAGGAGATCGTGCCCCCCGTGCGCGACCAGAAGGAGTGTACCGGTGATCCGGTGCTGACGCTCCGGGGTGTCTGCCTGCAGGAAAAGCACGCCGCCCCCCTGCTCAGCGACATTTCCTTTACCATCCGCCAGGGGGAGATCTTCGGCATCGCCGGCGTCAGCGGCAACGGTCAGGATGACCTGTGCGATGTCATCTGCGGCCTGAAAAAGCCCACCGCCGGGCAGATCCTCCTGGCCGGGCAGAACATCACCGGCGCCAGCATCCGCCGCCGCAATGCCTGCGGCATCGGCTATGTCCCCGTGGACCGGTACCGGGACGGCATGGTCATGGATATGACCCTCTCGGAGAATATCCTGCTCAAGCGCTGCTTCGACAAGGATTGGTTCAACCACGGCTTCATCCGCCGGGAAAAGCTGGACAGCTATACCAACCGGCTCATTGAAAATCACCGGGTCAAGGCCAACGACTGCCACGATACCGCCGGCAGCCTCTCCGGCGGCAACCAGCAGAAGGTGGTCCTGGGCCGGGAGGTAGATTTGGCCTCCCGTCTGCTGATCCTGAATCAGCCCACCCGGGGCCTGGATATGGGCGCGGTGGACCGCATCCACCATGTGATCCTGGAGGAAAAGGCTAACCAAAAGGCGGTGCTCCTGATCTCCACGGAGCTGTCGGAGATCTTTGAGATGTGCGACCGCATCGCCGTCATGCACGGCGGCAGGTTCATGGGCATATACCGCAACGGCCAGCTTACCACCCAGCAGATCGGCCTGCTGATGGCCGGTGTCCCGCTGGAGGAGGTGCAAAACGCATGAAATCGAAAAGCAATGTTCTTCTGTATAATATCGCCGCCGTGGTCATCGGCCTGGTCATCAGCGGGTTGCTGCTGCTGTTCATGAAGGTGGACCCCCTGGACGTGTGCGGCCAGGCCCTGCAGAAGATCGTCACCGACAAATATAACCTGGGCGAGATTCTGGTAAAAGCCACTCCCCTCATCTTCACCTCCCTGGCCTTTGCCTTTACCTACAACGCCAACCTCTTTAACATCGGTGCCCAGGGCCAGTTCACCATGGGCGCCATCATCGCCGTGGCCCTGTCTTTGGGCCTGCAGGATAGTCTGCCCACCTGGCTGCTGCTCCTGCTGGTGCTGCTGGGCTCCTTTGCCGGCGGCGCGGCCGTAGGCGGCCTCATCGGCGGAGCCAAGGCAAAATTCCATGCCAATGAGTTCCTGGTGAGTATGATGAGTACCTATGTCATCACCAACTTTATGGACTATCTGCTGCGCACCTCGCTGCAGGAGACCAAGGCGGAGTATATGCAGACGGATGCCATCTCCTCCTCTGCCTATCTCCCCAATATCATCCCCGGCACCCGGGTCCACCTGGGCTTTGTCATCGCCGTGGCCGCCGCCGTGGCCGCGTGGATCCTGCTGAACAAGACCCAGCTGGGCTTCCAGATCCGTGCCGTGGGCAAAAATGCCGATGCCTCCCGCCTGGGCGGCATCAGCTCCGGCAAGATCTACGTCATCAGCTTCATGATCGCCGGCGGCCTGGCCGGTATGGCGGGTCTCACGGAGATCAACGGCGTGCAGCACATGCTGCTGCGGGATTTCAATGCTTCCATCGGTTCCTACGGCATCGGCATCGCCATTCTTGCCAACGGCAATCCCCTGGGCTGCATTTTCGCCTCTATTCTTTTCGGCTTCCTGAACGTAATGGGCACCACCATGGGCCGCCTGCCGGGGCTGAATATCCCCGCCAGCATCATCGAACTCATTGAGGGCGTTGTGATGATCTGCGTGATCATCTCCTACGCCGTCCGCTACGCCATGGACGTCAAGAAGAAAAAGGCCATGATGAGAAAGGCAGGTGTATGATCTATGGTCAATATTCTCACCCGTGCCATTATGATGAGTACGCCCCTGCTGCTGGGCGCCCTGGCGGAGGTTTACGCCGAGCGCACGGGCATGATGATCTGCGCTATTGAGGGCATTTTCCTCATTGGCGCCTGGGGCGGCTTTGTGGGCACGTATCTGTCCGGCAGTCTCCTGGTGGGCCTGCTGCTGGCCATTGCCTTGGGCGGTCTGATGGCTCTGCTGTATGCCTTTGTCACCGTGACCCTGGGGCAGCAGCAGGTGGTCACCGGCACTGCCATGAACATCCTGGCCGTGGGCATCTGCTCCTACTTCCAGCGTGTACTCTTTGGTGTCCCCACCACCCCCCTGCAGATCGACACTCTGCCGAAGCTGTCCATTCCTCTGCTGAGCAAGATCCCCTTCATCGGGGAGATCTTCTTCCAGCAGAATATCCTCACCTACATGGCCTATATCCTCATCCCCGTGTCCATCTTCGTGCTGTATAAGACCTCCCTGGGCCTGGCCATCCGCTCCACCGGTGAAAATCCCGTGGCCGTGGATGTGGCGGGCCTGCCGGTGAACCGCATCCGTTTCCTTACGGTGCTGGTGGCCGGCTGCATCGGCGGCCTGGCGGGCTCGTTCTACACGGTGGGCTACTTGGGTATGTTCAGCAGCAACATCATTGGCGGCCGGGGCTGGATCGCCTTCGCCATCTGCTTCTTGGGCAACTGGTCGCCCAAGGGTGCGGTGCTGGGCACCCTGGCCTTCGGTCTGGCGGATGCCCTGTCCATCTATTTCCGCACCGGCACCACCGCCGTTCCCACAGAGCTTATCATCGCTCTGCCCTACATCCTCACCATCGTGCTCACCATTTTCCGCAGCAACTTCCGGGTCCCCGCCAAGCTGGGCGTTCCCTATCGGAAGGAAAGCTGAGCCGGCTCCGGCATTTTCCCATTGCTCCAAAAAAAGCAGAAAAGCACCCCCATGGGGGTGCTTTTCTCCTATTGTCCGAGGAATAATTCAGAAACAGGTAAATGCGCCGTCCACAACAAAGTCCCCTCCGGTGGTAAAGGGGCTGGCGTCGCTGGCCAGATATACGCAGATGGCCTGCAATTCCTCCGGCTTTCCCAGTCTGTGTATGGGGGACATCCGGTTCCACTGCTCGATCAGGGGCACCAGGGTGGGTGAGCTCAGGGTCAGATCGGTGCCGATATAGCCGGGGCTGATGCAGTTGACCCGGACGTTTCTCGCCGCCCACTCCACAGCCATGGATTTCGTCAGCTGAATGACGCCGGCCTTGGAGGCGTTATAGGCGCACTGGGGCTGGGGGACATTGACGATATGGGCGGACATGGAGGCGGTGTTGATGATGGAGCCGCCCCCCTGCCTGAGCATCTGTCGCCCCGCAGCCTGGGCCGTCAGAAACACGCCGGTGAGATTGATGTTTATGACCTTGCTCCACTGGGCGTAGGTCATATCCTCGGCCGCTTCGTTGATGCAGATGCCCGCATTGCAGAAGGCCACATCCAGCTTTCCGTAGGTCTTTACCACCTCGCCCACCATCCGGTCCACCTGCTCCGGGTCGGTAACATCGCAGGCGATGGCCGTCATTCGGCGTCCGGTGGCCGCTGCGATCTCTGCGGCGGTGGCTTCGGCCGTGGCAATATCCACATCCACGATGGCCACATCCGCACCGGCCTCGGCAAAGGCCGTGGCAACGCTTTTGCCTATGCCCCGGGCGCCGCCTGTGACGAATGCGCTCTTGCCGTCCAGCCGAAATTTGTCGATGATGCTCATAACTCCTTCACTCCTTCTGTAGTCATTGCTATTGTACCGGGATCCCTCTGGGGGACTGTACCGGGTTCAAACGGTCTCCAAAAACTTGACAATAAAGTGCAGGGCACTTCCCGCGGCAATGGCCTCCGTGCGGTAGTGGCAGGCGTGGAGGTATTCGGCGCCGCTTTCAAAGGGATCCAGCGCCTCGGTGCGCCTGCGGATCTCGTCCATGTAGGGGGCAATGTATTCGCCCACATAGCCGCCCAGAATAATGGGGCAGTCAAACAGCATGTGTACGTTGTGATTGGTCAGTGCCAGGTCGTCCAGATAGGTATCCCAGCAGGCCATCGCCCGAGGGTCCTTTTTCTCCAGCAGGGCAAAGAAGTCGGCCAGACGCCCGTCGGTCAGGTCGGACAGCTCCGTGGCGGCCAGATAGCGGTCCACGCAGCCCTTTTGCCCGCAGTAGCAGGGCCGGCCGTTGCGCTCAATGCACAGGTGCCCCACCTCGCCGCTGTGGTGGTGGTATCCGGCGTAGGGGGATCCGTCAATGATGACCGCGCCGCCGATATTGTTGGACAGCATCAGGTAGAAGGCCGTCTTGATGTCCTTGTTGATCCATGTCTCCGCAAAGCCCGCGGCGTTGGCGTCGTTGAGCAGCGCCGTGGGATATGGGATGTAGCGGGACATATTGGCGCAGGTCTCGCCGGTGAAGTGCAATATCTCCCCATAGAACACCGTCTGGTTATCCGCCGTGACCAGTCCGGGCACGCCGATGCCCACGCCCAGGATGCGCTCCTCGGGACACCGGATCTGCTCAATGCAGTGCCGGACCATGTCCCCCAGGAAGCGGTAGTAGTCGTCGCAGCGCTCAAATTTTTTGCGCACCCGCTCCTTATAAAATACGGCGCCCCGCAGATCCACCGCCACAATGGCAACGTGGTTGCGGGTAATATCCACTCCGATGGCGATGCGCGCATCAGCGGAAAACGAATAGGTCATGGCCCGCCGCCCGCCGGTATTTCCCATAGTCCCGGCCTCACACAAAAGGCCCTGCTGGCACAGGAGGTTGATGTTCTGCGTAACGGTAGGGAGGCTCAGATGCAGCGCGTTTACAATATTCTGTTTTGTAAGCCGCTCATTTTGCAGAAACAAATGAAATATGTCGGTAAAGTTCTTCCGCTGGATCTCCAGGCTCGCCGGTTTTTTAATATTGTCCATCCCCTTGTTTTATATATTCGTTTTTAAAATCAATTTCATTATATCACAAATATTCCCATATACAAGCAAAATCGCCAAATTTGACAAAAAATTCACGTTGTAAAATTAGACAAAATCGCAAGTCGTATTATGTGGGAACTGTTACTTGACAGGGAACCCAGCAGGCTTATAATATAT
>CAVKFX010000015.1:0-14603 GCA_963655625.1 uncultured Eubacteriales bacterium
AGATGGCTCCGCTGCACCATCACTTTGAGATGTGCGGCTGGAAGGAGACCAAGATCGTGGCGGTGTTTACCGCGGTGAGCGTGGTTTTCTGCGTCCTGGCCTACCTGGGCGTTATGAACCGCTTCGCATACTGATTTTGTAGTAAAACACCAACGGAAGGGAGGGAAGATCTGTGCAGCAGTCGGCCATTCATAAGCGCCTGGCATTTGGGCGCAAAAGTACCCGGCGCCCGCCGCGGCAGGCTTCCCGCCCGGAGAGCATCCCCCGGGCCCCGGCGGGCCGGATAGATCTCCCGTTTCTGCTTTTGACCATTCTGCTCACGGTGCTGGGCCTGGTGATGCTGTTTTCCGCCAGCTTCCCCTCCGCCAGCTATAAGCAGGGCGACCCGGCCTATTTCTTAAAGCGCCAGGCCATTTTTGCCCTGCTGGGCATGGCCGCCATGGTCGTTATGAGCCGCATGGACTATCACCGCCTGCGGGGCATGGCAAAGATATTGATGTATGTGTCCATCTTCCTGCTGGCCCTGGTGCTGGTGCCCGGTGTGGGCATCAAGGAAAACGGCGCCACCCGGTGGCTGGGCAAGGTGGGCGTGCTGACGTTCCAGCCCTCGGAGATCGCCAAGCTGGCCATCATCGTGTACTTTGCCGACAGCATTTCCAAAAAGAAAAACCTCATGGAGAGCTTCAAATACGGCGTCCGGCCTTACATCCTGACACTGGCATTTTTTTCGGGCCTGATGCTGCTGGAGCCACACCTATCCGGTACTATTCTGATCGTGGGCACAGGCGTTGTGCTGATGATCGTGGGCGGCATCGATAAGCGCTGGGCCATCGGCGGCATCGGCAGTGTGGCTGTGCTGGGCTTTGCCTATGTGAAGCTGGTGGAGGCCGGGGTCATCTCCTACGGCGCGGACCGCATCCGCATGTGGGAGGATCCGTGGATCGACGCCCTGGACGAGGGCTATCAGATGTGCCAGAGCCTCATTGCCATTGGCTCCGGTGGACTCACGGGCGTGGGCTTGGGCAAGGGACGGCAGAAGTTCCTGTACCTGCCCGAGGAGCATAACGACTTCATCTTTGCCGTGGTGTGCGAGGAGCTGGGGCTCATCGGAGCTGCGCTGGTGATGCTGATTTTTGCGCTGCTGATCCTCCGGGGCTTTTGGATCGCTCTCCAGGCCCGGGACCGCTTCGGCGCGCTGCTGGTGGTGGGCATCATGACCCAAATCAGCCTGCAGACCTTTTTGAACATTGCGGTGGTGTCGGGCCTGGTCCCGGCCACGGGCATTTCCCTGCCCTTTTTCAGCTACGGCGGCACGGCCTTGGCCCTGCAGCTGTTTGAAATGGGCATTGTACTCAGTGTATCCCGGCAGATCCCTGCACCCCGGGGCGGATAAGAGGAGGACAGCTATGAAAGTGATTTTTACCTGCGGCGGCACGGCGGGCCATGTAAATCCGGCCCTGGCTCTGGCCGGCTATATGCGCAAGCAGGACCCCACGGTGGAGATTTTGTTTGTGGGTACCCCTAACGGCATTGAGCGCGGCCTGGTGGCCGAGGCGGGCTATGACTACCGGGGCATCGAGGTGGGCAGCTTTGAGCGGTCCATGGATCTGGACAGCCTGCGCCATAACGCCAAAAGCGCTGTGGAGCTTCTGACTCTGCGCCGCTGGGCCCAAGCGATTTTGCGGGAGTTCCCGGCGGACCTGGTGGTGGGCACCGGCGGCTACGCCAGCTATCCCATGGTAAAGTATGCCGCCCTGCAGGGCATCCCCACGGCGGTACATGAGGCGAATATGATCCCGGGCCTTACCACCCGGATGCTGGAAAAGCATGCCTCCCGCATTATGGTGGGGTTTGAGGAGTGCCGCATACACTATAAGCATCCCGAGCGTATCGTGGTCACCGGCACACCGGTACGCGGCGACTTTTTTGACATGTCTCATGACGAGGCCAAGGCTTCGCTGGGCATCCCTGCGGAGCAGCCCCTGGTGGTGTCCTTCTGGGGCAGCCTGGGCGCCAGCACCATGAATCGGCAGATGCTGGATTTCTTTGAAAAGGAGCGCTCGGACGGCTACCCCTTCTACCATATCCATGCCGCCGGTGACGGCAGCTGGGCCTGGATGCAGCCGGAGCTGGAGCAGCGGGGGCTAACGGAGGATCCCCGCCTGGATGTGCGCCCGTATATCCATGATATGGCGGTGGTGATGCGGGCGGCGGACCTGGTGATCTGCCGGGCCGGCGCCTCCACCATCAGCGAGATCACCGCCCTGGCGCTGCCCACTATCATCGTGCCGTCCCCGTATGTGGCCAACGATCACCAGGTGAAAAACGCCCGGATCCTGGCCCGGCACGGCGGCGCCTGCCTCATCCGTGAGGAGGAGTCCAGCGGCGATAGGCTCTATCGTACCGCCCGGGATATTTTGGCCAGTCCCACCCGCCGTGCCTCCATGAGCCGCGGCATGGCGGAGCTGGGCATTTTGGATGCCACACAGCGCATCTATCAGACTGTGATGGAGCTGGTGAAGTAAAAGCGCAGTCCATAGCACCTATCGGCTTCCCCCGGCATAGGATGGCGTACATTCTATGAAAAACGGGGGAGGAATATGAGCGTCATTTTGGTGGAGGGCGGCAGGAAGCTCTCCGGCGCGGTGGCGGTGCAGGGGGCCAAAAACAGCGTGCTGCCCATGCTGGCGGCCACGGTGCTCTGCCCCGGCGTCTGCTGCCTGCGGGGGTGTCCCACCCTCAGCGATGTGGATACGGCCGCGCAGATCATCCGGCATCTGGGCGGCGCCGTCCGCCGGGAGGGACCGGACCTGGTGGTGGATACCCGCCAGATCACCGGCTGCGAGATCCCGGAGGAGCTGATGGGCCGCATGCGCTCGTCGGTGATGTTTTTGGGGGCGATCTTGGGCCGCTGCGGGGAGGCGATATGCTCGCAGCCCGGCGGCTGCGACCTGGGCCCCCGGCCCATTGACCTGCACCTGCACGCCCTGCGCGCCCTGGGTGTGGAGATCATGGAAAAAAACAGCCGCCTGCGGTGCCGGGGCGCCGCCCTGCACGGCGCGGAGATATTCCTGCGTACACCCAGTGTGGGCGCCACGGAGAACGCCATGCTGGCGGCCTGCGCCGCCTCTGGCACGACGGTCATATCCAACGCCGCCCGGGAGCCGGAGATCATGGAGCTGCAGGACTTTCTAAGGGCTATGGGTGCATGCGTCCAGGGAGCCGGCAGCGCCACCGTGGTGGTGGAGGGACGGAAAAAGCTCCACGGCTGCACCCATCGGGTGCGTCCGGACCGCATTGTGGCGGCTACATATCTGTGCGCAGCGGCGGGCGCGGGCGGCTGCGTGTACCTGCGCCGGGCGGATTACCGGCATCTGGCGGCGGCGCTGTGCGTCCTGCAGAAAAGCGGCTGCGAGATCTGCAGCGACGGCGGGGGCATCTGCCTGAAAAGCAGCGGCTGCCTGCGGGGAGTGCCGCCGGTGCGGACCTCGCCTTATCCGGGCTTTCCCACCGACGACCAGGCCATCATGATGGCGGCTCTTGCAAGGAGCCGCGGCTCCACGGTGTTCGTGGAGAACCTGTTCACCGACCGGTTCCGCCATGTGCCGCAGCTCATCAAAATGGGCGCGCAGATCCGCACCCAGGGCCAGACGGCCATCGTCACCGGGGTGCAGCAGCTGCATAGCGCCACCGTGCAGGCCACGGACCTGCGGGGCGGCGCGGCCCTGGTGGTGGCGGGGCTGCAGGCCCGGGGCGTCACCCGGGTGGAGCAGATCCATCACATCGAGCGGGGCTACGCCGATATAGTGGGCGATCTTTCGGGCCTGGGGGCCCGCATATACAGAGAAGACTGAACGAAAGCAGAGGTGTCATATGGCCGGCCGAAACAGACGCAGACGCAGAAGAAGAAAGGGGAGCTTTTCCTTTTTATATAAGCTGCTGGTGTTTTTTGTCATCTGCGGCGCCATTGTGGCCGCCCTGGCCGTGTTTTTCAAGGTGGATACCATTGAGGTCACCGGCAACAGCCGTTATACCGCCCAGGAGATCGCCGACAGCGGCGGCATCCACGTGGGTGACAACCTGTTTCTCATCAATAAATTCAGCGCGGCGGAGGAGATCACCCGGAGCCTGCCCTACATTTCCAGCGTGCGCATCAGCCGCAAGCTGCCGGATACCCTCTGCATCCAGGTGGAGGAAAACACTACCCTCTGCGCCATTGAGCAGTCCGGCGGCGATTGGATTTTGAGCGGCAGCGGCAAGCTGGTGGAGCAGGCCGCGGCGGGGGAGGATGTGACGCGCATCGTCGGGCTGACGCCGGTGGACCCCCAGGTGGGTATGCCCCTGCAGGTACCCGCCGAGCAGGAATCCGCCAAGGAGAGTCTATTGCAGCTGCTCCGGGCGCTGGAGCAGAGAGACGCCCTCAGCCGCTGCCAGCAGATCAGCGTGGCCGATGCCACAGTCATCACCCTGCGCTTTGACGGGCGGTTTGACGTGCTCCTGTCCCCGGACGATGATTTTGGCTATAAGCTGGATTGCCTATTGGCCGTGGTGGATACCAAGCTGGAGCAAAACGAGAAGGGGACCATCGACCTGACGCGCAAAGAGGTGCGCTTCATTCCCGGATAAACTTTTCGGGAAAATGCCGGGGAATACTTGACCCGCAGGGGAAACTGTAATAGAATAGATTCGGTATAGCAGCAGCGAAACCATTCTTTAAACGGATGATAAAACTGCCATTTCGCATAATCTGCAGCAGGAGGAAAAGACATGGCATTTGCAATGGATACAGGGGTAGAAAATGTCGTCAGCATCAAGGTCATCGGTGTTGGCGGCGGCGGAAATAACGTGGTCAACCGCATGGTTACGGACGGCATCAAGGGTGTCGATTTTGTGGCCGTGAATACGGATAAGCAGGCGCTGAATTCTTCTGCTGCCAGCTATAAGATTCAGATCGGCGAGAAGCTCACCGGCGGCAAGGGCGCCGGCTCCAATCCCGAGGTGGGCCGCAAGGCCGCCGAGGAGAGCCGCAACCAGCTGGCCAAGGCTCTGGAGAATACCGACATGGTCTTTGTCACCGCCGGTATGGGCGGCGGCACCGGCACCGGCGCTGCCCCCGTGGTGGCGGAGGCTGCCAAGGAGCAGGGCGTTTTGACCGTGGGCGTGGTGACAAAGCCCTTTGCCTTTGAGGGGCGCAAGCGCATGACCCAGGCTGAGCAGGGCATTGAGGAGCTGCGCGGCAAGGTGGATTCCCTGGTTATCATCCCCAACGAGCGGCTGAAATACGCCACCGATCAGAAGATCACCTTTGCCAACGCCTTTGAGATCGCGGACGATGTGCTGCGCCAGGCGGTGGTGAGCATTTCCGACCTGATCCGGGATACCGGCTTTATCAATCTGGACTTTGCCGACGTCACCGCCGTGATGAAGGACGCGGGCCTTGCCCACATGGGCGTGGGCCGCGCCGCCGGCAAGGGAAAGGCCGAGGAGGCCGCCCGCATGGCCATTTCCAGCCCCCTGCTGGAGACCAGCATCCAGGGCGCCAAGGGCGTTCTCATCAACGTCACCGGCTCCATGGACATCGGTTTGGAGGAGGTAGAGCAGGCTGCCACCCTGGTGCAGGAGGCGGTGCATCCCGATGCGCTGACCATCTTCGGCGCCACCTTCGACGAGAATTTGGATGACGAGATCCGCGTCACCGTCATCGCCACCGGTTTTGCCGAGCCGGACGAGGACACCAAGCCCGCTGCCCCGGCCGCTGCCAAGGCTGCCGAGGAAAAGCCCGCCCAGGACCCCGAGGCTGAGTCCGAGGAGGAGGCCCGGCAGCTGCGGGAGGAGCAGACGCACTTTGACGACATCCTCAAGATCTTCGAGCGGAACTAAAACAAATCGCTTCCGTAATATCCAAGTAAAAAAACGACCGGCCCGGGGCCGGTCGTTTTTTGTGATTGGGGAGCAATGAAGGAGGAAAAACTTTGTAGGGCGGGGTGTGGTCACCCCACCCTGCGGCGAAATTGCAAAACCGCCTGTAGGGGCGGACGCCCCTGTCCGCCCGGTGCAGCGGGGTGTGGTCACCCCGCCCTGCGGATGACAAGGCGTGCGGAAATTGGTGCGGGGCGGCGTATCACCGGGTCTGGCCGCTGCCGCGGATGATGTATTTATAGGTACTCAGCTCGTCCAGGCCCATGGGGCCCCGGGCGTGGAGCTTTTGAGTGGAGATACCCATTTCGCAGCCCAGGCCGAATTCGCCCCCGTCGGTGAAGCGGGTGGAGACATTGACATAGACGGCGGCGCTGTCCGTTTCGTCCACAAAGCGCCGGGCGTTTTCGGCGTTTTCCGTGATGACGGCCTCGCTGTGGCCGGTGGAGTGCTGCAGAATGTGGGCAATGGCGGTGTCTACGCTGTCCACCACGGCCACGGCCAGGATATAATCCAGAAATTCCGTGTCAAAATCCCGGTCGCCGGCGAGGGTACCGGGGATGATCTTGGCTGCAGCCGGGTCCAGGCGCAGCTCCACGGGGACCTGACCCGCCGCCTGGCGGTCGTCCACCAGGGCCTTTTTCAGCATGGGCAGAAATTTCTCTGCCACGGCCCGGTGGACCAGGCAGACCTCCTCGGCGTTGCAGACGGAAGGACGGCTGGTTTTGGCGTTGATGATAATTTTTACAGCTTTTTCCAGGTCGGCGAATTCATCCACATAGACATGGCAGATGCCGGTGCCGGTCTCAATGCAGGGGACGGTGGCATTTTCCACACAGGCACGGATAAGGCCCGCGCCGCCCCGGGGAATGAGCAGGTCCACCAGGCCCTTGGCCTGCATCAACTGGCGGGCGCTGTCGTGGCTGGTGTCCTCCAAAATATTGAGAATATCCGGGTTACCGCCCGCAGCGGAGATACCCTCCTTAAGAGCGGCGGTGATAGCCCGGGCACTGCCGATGGCCTCGCGGCCGCTGCGCAGAACGCAGACATTGCCGCTCTTGATGGCCAAAGCCGCCGCATCGGAGGTGACATTGGGACGGCTTTCATAGATGATGGCCACCAGGCCCAGGGGCACCTGTTTTTTATAGATGATCATGCCGTTGGGATGCTTCGTTTCGGACAGGATGCGGCCCGTGTGGTCGGGCAGTCCGGCCACGGCACATACGCCGTCGGCCATGGCGTTGATGCGGCCTTCATCCAGCCGCAGGCGGTCCAGCATCACATCGGAAATTTTGCCCCGGGCGGCATCTACATCCTGGGCATTGATGCGGAGAATGTCCTCCGTGTGCTGCCGGAGGCTCTGGGCCATAGACAGGAGCAGGCGGTTTTTCTCCTCCGCCGTCAGGGTGTGGAGGTCCGTCCGGGCGGCGCGGGTGCGGCGGATGATTTCCATAGTCGTCATGGCGGTTATCCCTTCTTTTTCAAAAATTTGGTGCCCACGGGCTTGCCTAGGGCAATGTCATAGAGAAGCTCGGGCTTGTCGCCGTTGGCAATGACCATTTCGCAGCCCGCCTCGGTGGCGATGACGGCGGCGTTGAGCTTGGTGACCATGCCGCCGGAGCCCAGGGCGGAGCCGGTGCCCCCGGCCAGGGCGTAAATGTTTTCGTCCACGGCTTCCACGGTGTGGATGATCTGTGCATCGGGGTTTTGATGGGGGTCGCTGTCATAGAGGCCATCAATGTCCGACAGCAGCACCAGCAGGTCCGCACCGATGGACGCGGCCACGATAGCGGAAAGCGTGTCGTTTTCGCCGATGGTATTCTCCACGCCGATCTCGTCCGTGGCCACGGCGTCGTTTTCGTTGATGACGGGCAGGGCGCCCAGCTCCAGCAGGCGGGTGAGGGTATTGCGCACATTGTGGCTGCGCTGGCCGTTTTTGATGTCCTCCCCGGTGAGCAGGAGCTGCGCCACCGTGTGATTGTATTCGCCGAAGAGCTTGTCGTAGGTGTAGATCAGCTCGCACTGTCCCACGGCGGCGGCCGCCTGCTTGCCGGGCATATCCGCCGGCCGGCCGGGCAGGTTCAGCTTGCCAACGCCCATACCGATGGCGCCGGAGGAGACGAGAATGATCTCATGGCCGGCGTTTTTCAGATCGCTGAGTACCTTGCACAGCTTTTCGATGCGCTGGATGTTCAGCCGACCCGTAGCGTGGGTCAGGGTGGATGTGCCTACTTTTACGGTGATCCTCATGGCGTGCAACCTCTTTTCAGTCGGGTAAATACATAGAGTATATTATACTGTGTCTTTCTCCGAAAAGCAATAACCCGACGGGGGCGGAGGGGGCGGGTATATGGAATTTTTTGAAAAATATCCAAATTTATACGATTACTTTACATTATATTGCGCTGCCGCCCTCACAGAAAATTGCGTCACATTCTCCTGTAATTGCCGCTTATTTTTTTATTATCTCCGCACAAAGTAAAGCATGTCGTCGGCGACAAGAAAAATGAAAAAGCGAGGGGTGGCTGCATGTATGAAAGCAAAAGCAAATCCCTTTGGCGGCGTGCGGCGGCACTGTGCGCGGCGGCTGTGCTGGCGCTTACAGCCTGCGTGCAGGGCGCATACGCCCAGGAGAGAACCGTGATCCCCCTGGGCCAGGCGGTGGGTATCAAGCTCTTTGCCAATGGCGTGCTGGTGGTGGATGTGTCCGCCCTGGAGGGCGTGGGCGGGAAGAGCCCCGCCCAGAAATGCGGCATCCGGGAGGGCGACCTGCTGCTGACCTTCAATGGCGAAAAGATCGCGTCCACGGAGCATCTGCAGGAGCTTCTCCGGCAAAACGGCGCACAGCCGGCCCGGCTGGAGCTTCAGCGGGGGCGGGAGAATCAGACCGTGGAGATCACGCCCGTCTGCGGCGATGACGGCAGCGTGCGCCTGGGCGCGTGGATCCGGGACAGCATGGCCGGCATCGGCACCATGACCTATTATGATCCCGAGAGCGGCGGCTTTGGTGCCCTGGGTCACGGCATCACCGATGTGGATACGGCCCAGCTCATGAGCCTGGGCTCCGGCTCTATTATGGAGACCACCGTGAAGGCGGTGAAGAAAGGCGAGAAGGGCGAGCCCGGCGAACTCAAGGGCGATTTTTCCGTGCAGCGGGACGTAGGCACGGTAACGGTGAACAGTGACGGCGGTATTTTCGGCACCGTGTCCGACAGCAGCTTTCCCGTCCGGGGCCAGGCGGTGCCGGTAGCCGCGGCGGAGGAAGTGATGCCCGGCCGGGCCGTGATCCGCGCTACCATCAGCGGCGACGAGATCCGGGAGTATGAGGTGCAGATCGTCAAGGTCTATCACGATGAGGATACCACCCGCAACCTGCTCCTTCGCATTACCGATCCGGAGCTGCTGCAGACCACCGGCGGTATCGTCCAGGGCATGAGCGGCAGTCCCATATTGCAAAACGGCAAGCTGGTGGGCGCGGTGACCCATGTGATGATCAATGATCCCACCCAGGGCTACGGCATTTTCGCGGAGAATATGCTGACCCGGGCCGGATAAGGGGTGAACAGAGATGAGATCGATTTTGATCCGGGATACCACCCGGGAAGAGCGCGAACAGATCGTCCGGCAAGGCTTGGCTGCCTGCGGCAGCAGCTGTGAGGGCTGCAATGGCTGTGACAATCTGGGCGGCGGCCGGGTGGATGCCATCTATCAGCCGTATATCGACGGGGAAAAGGAACTGTCCGAGATCAACGCCGAATACCGCCGCGGTCTGGTGCGGTAAGCGGTAAGAGAAAAGCGGCAGGGACGCCGGCGAAATAGCCGGCGTCCCTGCTCAGCGTGTCGAAAAAGTCTTTTCGCCCCGCTGCCTAAGCTTTTGAAACTTTGAAAAAGTTTCAAAAGCTATTGATTTCAATGGTGAGGGACACCCTTCTTGGGTTTCCCTCACACTCCTTTCCTTACCTTTATTGCCAATCTTGCCGCTCTATCGACAGTCTCGGCAGGGACACCGGCGAAATAGCCGGCGTCCCTGCTTTCCTCGTTGACAGAAATGACCCCGTAGGGTACAATGGGAAAAACCAATGAAGGGAGTGAAACCGATGATACAGGGTGAGGAGAGGCGGTTTAAGAAGGGGCAGATCATTCTCAAGGAAAAGAGCTTTGAGCTGGCTATCTACAATGTCCTGCTGGGCCGGGCAGGCGTGTATGTGAACTACGGCACGCCGGAGGAGCGCCTGGTGGTGGAGATCGAGGCGGGGGATTTTCTCAATGTTATCAGTTTTCTGGAGAGCAGACCCCGCAACACAACTGCCGTGGCTTTGGAGCCCACGGTGGTCAAGGTCATCACCCACGATAATTTCAGTACATTTTTCCGGGACAATTCCGCCAAGATCATGAGCCTGCTGGAGCATATGTCCGCCCGGATGCGCGCACTGCAGCGGGCCTATATCCGGGCCTGCCACGCCCTTGAAAAGTATGCCGATACCGATAAGATCAAGCAGGATAATAGCGAATGGTACGCCGAACACAGTCACACCTACCAGTTTTGGGCCAATATGTTTTTCGGCGACCTGGAGCATAATAAGAAGTGAACCGGTGAAAGGAGCGCACAATGGACGGATTTTATGAAAAGGTGCAGCAATCGGCGGAGTATATCCTGAGCCACAGCACCCTGCGCCCCACCTGCGGCATTGTTCTGGGCAGCGGCCTGGGAAGCCTGGTGGACAAGATGACGGACAAAACCGTTATCCCCTATGCCGATATTCCCCATTTTCCCCGCTCCACCGTGGCGGGCCATGCGGGCAATCTGGTTCTGGGTACTCTGGCCGGGCAAACAGTGGCCGCTCTTCAAGGCCGGTTTCACTATTACGAGGGCTTTTCCATGGGGGAGGTCACCTATCCCGTGTATGTACTCAAGCTGCTGGGGGTCAGGACCTTGGTCATCACCAATGCCTGCGGCGGCATTGACCGCGGCCTTGCACCGGGAGACCTGATGCTTTTGTCGGATTATATCAACATGCTGGGCAATAATTCCCTCATGGGCCCCAATGACGAGCGCTTCGGCCCCCGCTTCCCGGATATGACGGAGGCTTACTCCCTGCGCCTGCGGGGGCTGGCCAAGTCTGCCGCCGCCGAGCTGGGGATCCCCTGCAGGGAGGGGGTCTACGCCATCTTCTCCGGCCCCTGCTATGAGACCGCCGCCGAGATTCGGGCCTACCGGGCCCTGGGGGCGGATGCCATCGGCATGTCCACCGTGCCGGAGACCATCGCCGCCAACTACCTGGGGCTGGAGGTACTGGGCATCGCCTGCATCACCAACATGGCCACCGGCATTGCGGAGCGGAAGCATTCCCATGAGGAGGTCCTGGCCGTGGCCCACCGGGCCAGCGCGGACCTGTGCCGCCTGACAGAGCGGGTCATCGAAAAGCTGTGAATCTATTTATATAGCAAAAAAGACCGCCCGTCCGGGCGGCCTTTTTTATGTAAAAAATCCGTTATTGCGAGACCGGTCCGCAGACCGGTCGTGGCGATCCGCACTCACCCAAATTTTACAGAGACAGTTCCGTCAAACCGTGTGATAGTACCCCTGCACAAAGGCCAAAAACTGCTTCTCCGCGGTGCTGGCAGTCATGCCCTGCCGGTGCGCCAGGTAGATGGTCCGCTGCAGTCCCGTCTCGTCCATGGGGAACACCAGCACCCGGCCCTCCTGCTGCTCCTGCTTCACGGACAGAGCCGACAGCACCGATACGCCGGCGCCCTGGGCCACCATGCGCTTGATGGCCTCGGGGTCCTCCAGCCGGGCCACAATGTGCAGCTTACCGGTGTCATAGCCCATGCGGGCCATGTATTGCTGCAGCGTCCGGTCGGTGCCGGAGCCCTGCTCCCGGGCGATGGTCGCCTCGCCCAGCAGCTCCCGCCCCCGGGCACCCCGCCGGTGCGCCGCCTGATAGTGGGGCGTGTTGGGCGTCACCATCACCAGCTCATCCCGCAGCAGGGGATAGTAGACCATGCTGTCCGTGTCCATCCGGGAGCCTACAAAGCCCATGCGGATCTGCTCGCTTTGCAGCAGCCGATGGATCTGGGCCGAGTCCCCGTGGCGCAGCTCACAGCGGTATTGGGGATGCTTTTGGCAAAAGGCGGCCATGAGCTCCGGCAGCATATACTGCCCCGGCACGGTGGACGCCCCCAGCAAAAGCGGCAGAGCGGCCAGCCGCCGGGGGTCCCCTGCGGCGTCCGTCAGGGCCTGGCACTGGGTCAGGATCTTCTTGGCCAGGGGGTAGAGCCGCTGGCCGTCCTCCGTCAGGGTCACGCCGCCCTGTCCTCTGCGCAGCAGCAGTGTCACGCCCAGGCTCTGCTCCAGGGAGCGCAGGTGGGTGCTGGCGGTGGATTGCGTCAGGTGCAGCTGTTCGGCGGCCCGGGTCAGACTTTCCTGCTCCGTAGCCGCTGTGAACACCTCCAGCTGCCGCAGTGTGTATTCGATCATGGGCCATTGCCTCCCCTCCGGACTTTAGGCATATTATACAAAAATCGTTATTTCCTGTCAAGATGAACGGATTCTCTCCCCATTGATGGATGAAATGAATAATTGAAAAAATTCATGGAAAAAGACCGTTGGACGGGGGGAAAACCGGCCTATATAATAAAATTTGCAAATTATTCACAAATAGAGAAAGGATCATTCATATTATGAAAAGGTTTTTCAAGGAAAACTGGCTGGTGATCGTCACGGGCGTCGTGGTGGGCGTAGCCGCCCTGCTGCTGCAGGCCCTGGGCAATCCCAAGAACATGGGCTTCTGCATCGCCTGCTTCGAGCGTGACATCGTGGGCGCCGTAGGCCTGCACAGCGCCGAGGCCGTGCAGTATGTCCGTCCCGAGATCATCGGCATCGTCCTGGGCTCCTGCATTATGGCTCTCATCGGCAAGGAGTTCCGTGCTCAGGCCGGCTCCGCTCCCGCCACCCGCTTTGCCGTGGGTGCGCTGGTGATGATCGGCGCCCTGGTGTTTTTGGGCTGCCCGCTTCGTATGCTGCTGCGCATGGGCGGCGGTGACCTCAACGCCTTCGTGGGTCTGCTGGGCTTCGTCATCGGCGCATTGGTGGGCACCATCTTCCTCAAGAAGGGCTTCAACCTGGGCCGTGCCTATCAGACCAAAAAGACCGAGGGCTTTGTGCTGCCGGTGATCATGCTGGTGCTGTTCGCCCTGGCCTTGCTGGTCCCCAGCCTGTTCCACGCCTCCGAGAAGGGCCCCGGCTCCATGCACGCTCCCGTGCTGGTGGCTTTTGCCGTGGCTCTGGTGGTGGGTGCCCTGGCCCAGCGTTCCCGCCTGTGCATGGCCGGCGGCGTTCGAGATACCCTCATGCTGAAGGATCCCCACCTGCTGTGGGGCTCCGTGGCCATCTTCGTAGTGGTGCTGGTGGGCAACCTGATCATGGGCAATTTCACCGCTTTCTCCTTCCTGTCCCAGCCCATCGCCCACTCCAATCACCTTTGGAACCTGCTGGGCATGGTCATCGTCGGCTGGGGCTCCGTACTGCTGGGCGGCTGCCCCCTGCGCCAGCTGGTTTTGGCCGGCTCCGGCAATGGCGACAGCGCCGTTACCGTCCTGGGGATGATGGCCGGTGCGGCCCTGGCCCACAACCTGAAGCTGGCCAGCGGCGCCGATCCCGGCCTCAATGAGTCCGGCGAATACGTCAAGTACGCCGTTACCACCAACGCCAAGGTGGCCGTAGCCATGGCCCTGGTGGTGCTGCTGGTGGTCTCCCTGTGCAATGTGATGCGAAAGAAGAAGGAGGCATAATATGGCTACGGTAGACGCAAGAGGCTATTCCTGCCCGGTTCCCCTGCTGATGGTGCAGGAGGAGATCAAAAAGACCGACCCCGCAGAGCTGGAGGTGCTTATCGACGCCCCCTGCGCCGTGGAAAACATCCAGCGCTTTGCCTATCACAACGGCTATGCGTTCCGGGCCGAGGAAAACGGCGACGAGTGGACGCTGAAGCTGACCAAGAAATAAGAACCATCCCGGCGCCCCTGCCCGGTTTTTCCGGGCAGGGGAGTTGCCATGTCCTGGAGAGAAACAAATGCTGCAAAAGAAAACCTGGCTGCTTGTGACCTTTTATACCACCGCCGGGGTCATGGCCATGGAGCGCGCCTGCAAGGCGGCAGACCTCCCGGGCCGCATCGTGCCCGTGCCCCGCTCCATCACCGCGGACTGCGGCCTGGCCTGGCGCTGTGAGCCGTCTCTGCGGGGCCCGGTGGAGGCCCTGGCGGACCCGGAGGAGGTCATGGGCATTTATGAGCTGGAAATATAAACTATAAATAAAGGAATACCGCCTCAAGGCAGTGCCTTGGGGCGGTATTCCTGTCTCCAACGTGTCCCGTAAACCGGATTCGTCGGACTTTATAAAGGTGCCGCCCCGGGGGCTGCGGTCCCCGGGGCGGCGATTAAAGGAGATAGGCTCTTGTCTGTTTCAGGGTGACTTATCAGATCTTAGCGGAGAGCTTGGTGGCTTCCTTGTAGGGGCGCACCAGCATGTAGACCATCAGCGCCAGGGCAGCCACGGCGAAGATAAGGCCGATGACATTCACATGGCCGGTGAACAGGCCGCCGAACTGGTTGATCATCAGGCCGATGAGATAGGCAAAGCCGCACTGATAGCCGATGGCGAACCAGGTCCACTTGTGGTTGTTCA
>CAVKFX010000016.1:0-7309 GCA_963655625.1 uncultured Eubacteriales bacterium
ATATTAGGCTATTAAAAATACATTACTACGCCTTCCGGAAAAATGCAAGACAAAATTTTAACGAAATATGTATAAATATTTTGTTAACAATTACCCTTGATTCCGTTAAGATTCTGTACTATAATCCGAGCGTGTTTCAAAGCGATGTTTCTACGCGAGGGGATTATGGCAGCATAATTTTCCTCGCAGTAGACTTTTCGCCTGTTTTTTAGCTGTATTAATGCATCTGATGCCTGATATTAGCAATTATCTGTAATACAGCGATACCTTGAGACAGGAGGTGGATCTATGCAGACCATGACACGGACCGAGGCAGCGGACAAGCTGATAAGCCGCTACACCGGATATTATGACATCTCCCCCGCACAGGAGGAGCAGGCACCGCTGGTGGCCACCTGCGACTTCCACGCCCATTCGGAAAAATATGTACTCAGCCGAAAGGCTAAGCTGTGGGAGGCAGGCAGCCATGAGTATGTGTACCTGTTTTCCGTGCCCCATCTGACGGAGGAGATCTACAACTCCTGCCGGGACTATGCCCTGGAGCATGGCATGGCTAAGGTGGAGCCGGGCCCCACTCATATGTACAGCTACATCACCACGATGTTCCTGTGTGACAGCTGCGACAAGGCAGCAAAAAAGGCTCTGCGGAAATGCCGCATCTACAAGAGCTTTAAAATGGCCTTTTGGGGGTGGATGGATTTCCACTCGGGCCTGGCGGTGCTGGGGGAGGGAAAAGCATTTTCCAACGCCAGCGGTAGAAGTGCAGCACAGCTTTTGAATAAAACGCTGTTTTGTAAAGCAAAGAAACATTTGTTAGGAAAGGAGAAAACTTTATGAATGCTGCATTGTTTTTGATCATTGGCATCGTCGTGCTGGTCATAGGCTATATTTTCTATGGCGGCTGGCTTGCCAAAAAGTGGGGCATCGATAACAGCCGTGTTACCCCTGCTCATGAACTGGAAGACGGCAAGGATTATTGTCCGGCCAAGGCCCCTGTGCTGATGGGCCATCACTTCTCTTCCATCGCCGGCGCAGGCCCCATCAACGGCCCCATCCAGGCCGCTGTGTTCGGCTGGGTGCCCGTGATGCTGTGGGTGCTCATCGGCGGTATCTTCTTCGGCGGCGTCCACGATTTCGGCGCCCTGTTCGCATCCATCCGGCATAAGGGCCAGTCCATCGGCGAAGTCATCGGCGACGCCATCGGCCCCAAGGCCAAGAAGCTGTTTATCATTTTCTCTTATCTGACCCTGATTCTGGTGGTGGCTGCCTTCGCATCCATCGTTGCCAACACCTTCAAGGCCACTTACACGGAGACCGGCGCCATTAACTATGAGGCGTCTGCCGCCAATGCTTCCACCGCCATCATCTCCATCATGTTCATCCTGATGGCCATCATCTTCGGCTTCTTCGTATACCGCCGCAATGCTCCCCTGGGCATTTCCACCATCATCGGTGTCATCGGTATCGCCGTGTGCATGTATATCGGCCTGAACTGGCATCCCATCTACCTGAGCTACACCGTATGGATGATCATTGTGGGTCTGTACATCGGTATTGCTTCCGTTACCCCCGTGTGGATCCTGCTGCAGCCCCGTGACTACCTCAGCTCCTTCCTGCTGTACGGTATGATCATCCTGGCTGTTGTGGGCATCATCGGCTGCCACCCCACCGTGGATATGCCCGCTTTCACCGGCTTCTATGATACCCTGGCTCCCAGCGGCACCTCCCTGGGTTATATGTTCCCCGCCCTATTCGTGACCATCGCCTGCGGCGCTGTGTCCGGCTTCCACTCTCTGGTGGGCTCCGGCACCACTGCCAAGCAGCTGGATCAGGAAAAGGATGCCAAGCCCATCGCTTACGGCGGCATGCTCATTGAGTGCGCTCTGGCTCTGATCTCCGTGTGCGCTGTCGGCTACATCTGGGCCAAGTACTCCTCCGGCGAGACCGTGACCCCCACCGTGGTGTTTGCTACCGGCCTTGCCTCTATGTTCTCCGAGGTGTTCGGCAGCGGCTGCTACAACGTGGTGTACTCCATGCTGATCCTGGCCGTTTCCGCCTTCTGCCTGACCTCCGTGGATACCGCCACCCGTCTGGCCCGGTATATGTTCCAGGAGCTCTTTACTCCCGATGGCAAGGAAGCCAAGGATCTCACCGGCTGGCGCAAGGTCATCACCAATCCCTATGTGGCAACCGCTATCACCGTGGTGGCCGGCGTTGCTTTGGGTCTGACCGGCTATGCCAAGATCTGGGCTCTGTTTGGCGCTGCCAATCAGCTGCTGGCCGCTTTGGGCCTGCTGGCTGTGTGCTGCTGGCTGGGCAAGGTTGGCCGCAACAACAAGATGTTCTACTTCCCCATGTTCTTCATGCTGGTAGTGACTCTGACCTCCCTGGTGTTCACCATCAAGTCTCAGATCATCGGCATCATCGCCGGCGGCGATGGCGTGGCTTGGTTCTACATCCGCGGCATCATCGCAGTTCTGCTGGTGATCCTGGCCATCGACCTGGTAGTCGAGGGCGTCAAGGCTCTGTCTGCGCAGAAGAAGCAGCGGGCCGCTGCCTGATCTATCGATTCCATTTTTCCCATACTCCTCAAGTCGAAAAGCGGGACAGCCCCTGGGCTGCCCCGCTTTAGACTGTCAATAAAGGAAGCGGAAAAAATAAAAACGGTAAGCAAGCGGTTTTTGGCGTGAGATAGAGCCGTCCATATGAAACAGATCTCCTTCTGCGCGATCTTCCTGTTTTGAGATCTACATCAGGCAAGCCGCAGCAGCTCGGACCTCTCCAAAGCTGCGCCCGCACAAGTTTTTTTGCCATTGACCGCCAAGGGCGGTTTGCTCTTGACGGTCAATGGCAAAAAAGTTTCAGAATCTACTGATTTCAATGGCAAGGGACACCTTTCTTGGGTTTCCCTCCCCCACGCTTCCTTACCGTTATTCCCATTCTTGCTACTCTATCGACAGTCTCCATTTTCATAAAATTCATTTTACTGCAAAAAAACCGTTGACAAAGGTGGTTAGATGTGTTAAACTCACATCAGTTAGAGGAACTTAACTCCAATAACTCCCTTGCATGTCCGCGCAAAAGCGGCACAACCTGTTCACAAAGGGGGCGCTAAAATGTCTGATGAAATGATCGTCCGTCAGTGTGCGCCCACCTTGGCGGGTATCAAGACGGGCAGCCTGTTTCCCTGCCCCTATGAGTCCCGCACACAGCTTATGGACGAGATACGCGCCATGAACCGCATGCTGGTGCCCAAGGGCCTGTGCATGCTTCCCGTCCGCTGTGCGGGCGGCAGCGCACTGCTGTATGTGTACCGCCCCGGCAGACTGCAGCGGGATCTGCAGGATGACCTGGCCCAGCGGCTTTTGCAAAAGGCAGGGTATTCCCAGGGCGGCAGCGCCCTGTGCGTGTCCCAGCTGGTGCAGCGGCTGCGGCGGCAGGAGGAGTTTCCCCACGAGGTGGGGCTGTTCCTCAGCTATCCGTCGGAGGATGTGGCGGGCTTCATCGCCAACAACGCCCGCCGGTGCAAATGCGCCGGCCTGTGGAAGGTCTACGGGGACGAAAATAAGGCCCGCAGAATGTTTCACGCTTTCAAAACCTGTACGGCAGACTACTGTCGCCATCTGCGCTCCGGGCGACCCCTGGAGGAGCTTGTGGTGGCTGTCTGAATAAAATCACGGAAAGGAGTTTTTTCCCATGCTGCAGTGGCTGTCTTCCAACCTATCCACCATTGTCATTTCCCTTCTCTTACTTGCTGTAATCTTTCTCATTGTTCGCTATCTCATCCGCCAACACAAGCAGGGAAAGCACTCCTGCGGCGGCAACTGCGGCGCCTGCGGAGGCTGCGCGCACTGCCACGGCAAGACCTGAAAACGGAAAACTGCGGAGCGATACGCTCCGCAGTTTTCTGCTTTTCACGCTCTGATACGGCCATGCACGCATTTTAGCACTCGAACGTGTCGAGTGCTAAAATTCATATTCTGTTCACAGAAATTGCTGGATTTGTTCACACCTTCGCCGTAGAATCATAATTGTTCCAAGAGGAACAGAAAAGATAAATCCAAACAGTTTATATAGGAGGTCTTTATCATGTTGAATCGCAATCATGCACTGAGCGTATTTGATCCGTTCCGTGAGATGGAGAAGTTTGAAAAGCACTTCTTCGATGAGCCGTGGGGCAACTTCAGCCGGACCTTCACCGACTCCTTCCGCACCGACGTCACCGATGAGGGCGACCACTTCAAGATCACGGCCGATCTGCCGGGCTTCGAAAAGGAGAACATCCACCTGGATCTGTACGACGACGCCCTGACCATTTCCGCCGAGCGTCATTCCGAACACGAGGAGAAGGACAAGCGCGATAAGTACCTGTGCTGCGAACGCAGCTACGGCGCATACAGCCGCACCTTCAATGTCACCGGCATTGATACCTCCGCCATCAAGGCCAAGTACGACAAGGGTGTGCTGGAGTTGATCCTGCCTAAGGCCGCCAAGGAGGAGAAATCCGCCAAGCGCCTGGAGATCGAGTGATCTTTCCCAAATGAAAAGCCGCCGCAGGCAATGCCTGCGGCGGTTTTTACTGCCAATCCAATTAAGTGGCAGGATTTGCGATAACGGTAAGGAGGGGTGTGTGAGGGAAACCCAAGAAGGGTGTCCCTCACCATTGAAATCAGTAGTTTTTGAAGCTTTTTCAAAGTTTCAAAAACCTGGGCAGCGGGGCGAAAATACTTTTTCGACACGCTGAGCCGCCGCAGGCAATGCCTGCGGCGGCTTTTACTGTCGATAGGGCGAAAAAATTCACGGTAAAGGTAAGTAAGGATGAAAATCTCAAGTTCTTTGACCTTGCGGGACTTTTTCACATATGGCAGCGCCTTACGCAGCAGTCCCGTTCAGGGCGATGTTCGGCTTGATCCGCTTGCGGTAGAGCCTGCACCAGCAGACTATCAGCACCGTCAGCAGCAGCAGCCATGAGGCCGGATAGGACGCATATACCCATGTAGGGGCCATAGTGTCCGTGTTGATGGCAGCAATCCAGGCCAGGCGGAAGGCGCAGGTACACAGCAGGTTGATAACCACCGGCCGCATCGGGCTGCCGCAGCCCCGGATGGCGCCTGTAAGCACGTCCGCAATGCCGAAGATCACATATGGCGCCGCCACCATCCGCAGCCGCACCGCCCCGGCAGCCAGCACCGACGGATCCTGATTGTAGATGGCCAGCAGCGGCTCGCTCCAGATACAGGCCACGGCGCTGAGGGTGGCTCCGGTGACCACGGTACACAGAATACACTTTTTCAGGATCTCCTTCACCCGCTGATACTTTCCCGCGCCGATGTTTTGGCTCAGGAAGGTCTGCGCCGACTGGTGGAAGGTGTTCATGGCCACATAGATAAACCCGTCGATGCTGCCGGCGGCGCTGCACCCGGCCACCACCACGCTGCCGTAGGCGTTGATGGCGCTCTGTATGACCACGTTGGCCACGCTGAACAGGCAGCCCTGTACCCCGGCGGGAATACCCACCTTGGCCATAAGGCCCAGGCTCCGGCGGTCAAAGCGCAGCTTCCGCCAGGAAAAGTGCAGCTCGTCCTGAGTACGCATAAGGCATACCACCACCAGCACGGCGCTGATGGTCTCGCTGATGACCGTGGCCAGAGCCACCCCCGCCACATCCATCTGAAACGAGATGACAAACAGCAGATTCAGCGCCACATTGGTCACACCGCTGATGGCTAAGAACAGCAGCGGCCTTTGGGTGTCCCCCCGGGCGCGCAGGGCGGCTGCGCCGTAGTTATACAGCATGATGGCCGGTGTCCCGGCAAAATAGATATACAGGTATGTCAGCGCCAGGTCAAAAATATCATCCGGGGTGGAGACCATGCGCAATATCCACTCCGCCAGGGCGCACCCGGCGCCCCCCAGGATAATGCCGCCCACCAGGGCCATGGCCACCGCCGTGTGGATGGCCGCGGAGATCTCCTTGCCCTTGTCCCCCTCGCCGATGTACCGGGCAACGACCACATTCACACCCACGGCCATGCCGATGAGCAGGTTCACCACCAGGTTCACAATAGCCGTGGTGCTGCCCACGGCGGCCAGGCTGGCGTAGCTTGCATAGCGCCCCACCACCACAACGTCCGCCGCGTTAAAAAGCAGCTGCAGCACGCTGGATGCCATAAGCGGCAGGCTGAACAGCAGTAATTTCTTCAGCAGCGGCCCCGTCAGCATGTCAATGGAGCCGCCGAGCCTGAAATGATGGATCCTTTTCATATTGATACTCCCCGCAGCCGCGCCGATGGCATCCGGTCCACGGGCCTTTCCGTTCTATCTGAAGTACTCCCTCCCCAGGGACTAACGGCGTCCCCGGGGAGGGGCGTTCTCCTATTATAGTGGGAAAGCCACAAAATCTCAAGCAAATTCGACACCGCATACTACACAAATATTCCCCCGGCCCGCCCCGTCCGGTCATGCAATTTTTCGTTTTTCGGTTATTTGTCCCCGTTTTCCCCCACCCAGGTGCGCACATAGTCCACAAACAGCCTGGTGGATTTGGACAGCGCCTTCTCGTCCTTCACACCGATGCCGATGGTCCGGTCGAACTGCAGGGGCGCCCGGCAGACCTGCACGGGCAGGGGGCTGTGGCTCACCATGAGCCGCGGCAGCAGGCTGATGCCCAATCCCTCGGACACCATGGCCAGGATGGTCCGGTCCTCCCGGGCGGTGTACTTCACATGGGGCCGGATGCCCAGCTTGTCGAAGGCGGCCATGATCTCATAGTCCTCTCCCTCCTCCAGCAGGATGAACGGCTCCACCGCCAGCTCCGATGCCGGGAACGGGTCCGCCTGGGCATAGAGATGGTCGCAGGGCACCACCACCTGCAGCTCGTCCCGGTACAGGGGGTAGGTCTGCAGATGCTTGGTGGACGGCAGGCGGAAGAAGCCGCAGTCCACCGCCCCGGATACGATCCAGCTTTCGATCTGCTCATAAAAGTCCCCGGTGACCACCTCAAACTCGATGTTGGGGTAAAGCTGGCCGAAGCTCTTGAGGATCCGGGGCAGCCACAGGAAGGAAACGCTGGAAAAGGTCGCCACCTTCACCAGTCCGCTGTCCATGCCCTTGAGACTCTCCACCGTCTGCATCATGCCGTGGTGGGCGGCGCAGAGCTTTTCGATCTGGGGCAGCAGGGCCCGGCCATCCGCCGTGAGCACCACCCCGCCCCGGTTCCGGCTCAGGAGGGTGACGCCCAGCTCCCCCTCTAAGGAGTTGATGGCGTGGCTGATGCCGGACTGGGTGAAGTTCATAGCCTCCGCCGCCT
>CAVKFX010000017.1:0-10831 GCA_963655625.1 uncultured Eubacteriales bacterium
GGAAAAATACATCGAAAGAAGGCTGAGAAGAGAATCCTAATGCCGCACGGATGCAGCTGATTCGGACGGAAAGCCGATCATTCGGCACCGTTCGCATTTTTACCTGAAAAAACGTGTAAGAGCCCCTTACAATCCTAACAACAGTAGCTTATGAGGATCCTAACGATATTAGGAAGAAGGCATGCTGCTGACAGGTTTTGCCAATCTCTTTGGTTTGGGCGGTTCCAGCCTGATTTTTCGCTGTCTCGCACCGGCGATCAGGAAAAGGCCCGGCATTGCGCGGCCTTCTGTATTTGGACAGGTGCGGCGGTCGCACTTCTCTACGGCGTCGCCGCTGTCTTGCTGGAGCCAGTGCTGTTTCCGGTTTTGGGCGCCGGTGCGGACACCTGGGCGTATTGCCGTCAATATGCCTTTTGGACGATCGGCGTTGGTGCCGTGCCCACTGTGATGAATGCGGAGCTGGCGCACCCCATCCGCGCCGAGGGCTATTCCGGGCCAGCGGGCTTCGGCGTGGCCTTCGGCGACCACAAACGGATGAAAGCCGCTATTAAAACAGCGTTTGCGTGCAGCTTCCTCGCTGCCTGTGTCGGAGCTGTTCTTCTCTGGATGCTGGCAGCGCCCATCTGCCGCTGGTTTATAGCAGACGCAGAAACAGTCCGCTACGGGCCGCGGGCTTTATTGGCGCTGATCTCGTATCGGCAAATGGCGCGTCGTATTTTGACGCGTTTTCCATCGGTACAAATAAAGGGGGTGTATTCATTGACATTTCCTTCGGCGCAGGATATAATTTCATTCGAATTATATGAAACTGCAGCGTATTTGACGGGTACATCTTACGGTAAGAAGTGGCGTGCGTAAGCGCCTTATGCCGCCGGAAAATGCGAACCGGCAAAGGCTGCATCTCCGATAGATCAGACGGCTCCGTAAGCACAAATTTTGATGGGGGGAATGACGATGTCCGATACACGCCCTATCGGTGTATTTGACTCCGGCCTGGGGGGCCTGAGCTGCATTAAACCGATCTGCAAGCTCCTGCCCAATGAAAACGTTGTTTATTTCGGTGACACGGCCCGAACGCCCTATGGCGACAAGGCACGGGATACGATCATACGCTTTGCCATACAGATCGCGGATTTCCTGACGCACCAGGATGTGAAGATGATCCTCATCGCCTGCAATACCGTCAGCGCCCTGTGTACGGAGATCCTGCGCGAGAAATTCCCATCCATCCCCATTGTCAGCATCATCGAGCCCACGGTGGAGCATATCGCCGAAAGGCGGCTGAAGAACGTGGGGATCATTGCCACCCACGCCACCGTTAAAAGCGGCGTTTACGAGCGCCAGCTCCGGGCGCATGGGATCCCCTCCTGCTCCAAAGCATGCCCGGTTTTTGTTCCGCTGATCGAAAACGGATTTTGGGAGGGAAAGGTGATCGAGACCGTTGCCCACTACTATTTGGACAGCTTTATTGAGACCAATTCGGTGGAGAACCTGGTCCTGGGCTGTACGCATTATCCCTTTATTCAAGAGACCATCGGAGAGCTTTATCCGACGGTGAATTTCGTGAATCCGTCAAAGATCGTAGTGGAGGAGGTCGTTCGCGTGCTCAGGGAAAACGATCTCTGCGCCCCGCAGGATACCGTGGGAGTCCGCAGGTTTTTTGCCAGCGACCTTTCGGATGGATTCTTGAATATGATCCGGAAAGTCACCCGGGACGAAACGGCCGGTGCGGAATTTGCCCAGGTCTCCAATATTTAAAGCGATCCATAGGCCGGATGGGCCGGCAAATACGTCTGAAAGGAAGGAAAACATCCCATGAAAGTTTTGATGCTCAACGGAAGTCCCAGAGCCAACGGCAACACCGCCGCGGCGCTGGAGGAAATGCGCAGGGTCTTTGCCGAGGAAGGCGTAGAGGTGGAGCTGGTGCAGGTGGGAGGTCAGCCGGTCCGGGGCTGCAACGGCTGCAGCCGGTGCAAGGTGACGGGCCAGTGCGTGTTCGACGATGTGGTCAATGACCTGGCCGGCAAGCTGAAGGAGGCGGACGGCCTCGTGGTGGCAAGCCCGGTGTATTTCGCCTCCGCCAACGCCACCCTCATCGCCGTGCTGGACCGCCTTTTCTACAGCACCGGCTTTGACAAGACCATGAAGGTGGGCGCAAGCGTGGTGTGCGCCCGGCGAGGTGGCTGCTCGGCCACCTTTGACGAGCTGAATAAATATTTCACCATCAACGGCATGCCGGTAGCGTCCAGCCAGTACTGGAATTCCATCCACGGCCTTGAGCCGGGGGACGCCCTGGAGGACGGGGAAGGCCGGCAGACCATGCGGACCCTGGCCCGAAATATGACCTTCCTCATGAAGAGTATTGCCCTGGGCAAGGAAAAGTTCGGCCTGCCGAAAAAGGAAGAGCGCATACATACGCACTTTGTACGGTGATCCGGCCCCGATAAGATCTGACAAAAGCACCCTTTGCGGTTTTTCGCAGAGGGTGCTTTTTCTTATATCAAGTCCGGTTTATGGGACAGATGACTCTGTAAAATAACTGTAGATACAAAAATTACAGACCAAGGAGAAAATAGGAGGGATAGGCAATGGCATTTAAGATCGGCTTCACTGCGGATCATAAGCGGACGCGGTGTGAAGAATCTGCATACCAGGCGCGGCAGCACACGGATGCGCCCCGCCCGTCGGTAGCGCAGGTGTATTTCGAGACCCGGGACAGATCCTGGGCCTATTACAACGACCGCTTTGACCTCCATGTGGGGGACCTGGTCTATGTGGAGGGCAAGCTGGAGGGCGTGCGCGGCCGGGTGGTGGAGGTCAGCTACAATTTCCGCATCAAGCTTGCCGATTACAAACGTGTCATCGCCGTAGCGGATACTGCGGTCCACGGGGAGTTTTATGTGGCCGGGTCCCACTTTGTCACCTTTGACCGGGAGGCCATCCCCGCGGAAAAGGCATCGCTCTGGTTCATGGCCCCCGACAAGCCCGAGGACGAGTACGCCAGCGGGCAGGATGAGACCTCCTTCCCCCTCAGTGACCTAAAGGCAATGAAGGCGCCCAACCCGGCGGTGGAGCGGGGCCTTGCATACTATATGCAGGATAAGGTCCGGTATCTCTGTGTGGATGGGACCCGGGGCCGGGCCATTGTGGAGGGGAGCCGGACCTATGAGGTGAACTTCACCTACCGCGGCGGTGAGGTCAGCGGCCTGACCTGTTCATGCTTCTGCGGCGGGATCTGCAAGCATGAGGTGGCGGCCATGCTGCAGCTAAAGAACACGCTGGAACTCATTGAGAAGAACTATGCCGAGGTATATCGGCGCAGCGGTTATTTTGCCGCCGTGCCCAAGGAAACGCTGTTTTCCTTCACAGTGGACGGCATGGAGATGGGGCGACTGACCCTGTGAGCGGGCAGATTTTCCGCCGGACCGGGGAGAGGGAATCACATCCGGAAAAGCCGGACAGCCGGAGCGAACACCGGCTGCCCGGCTTTTTGATCTATCCGGCCGGTTGAATTTATATTTACAGTGCAGCGGCCGTGCGGTATAATAAACGCCAGAAGGAATGGAGGGGAGAGCATATGCCGCGAGAGTCATCCCAAAAGCTGAAGCTGCTCTATGTTATGCGCTATTTGCTGCGCAGCTCTGACGAGGCGCACCCGGTAACGGTGCAGCAGATGATAGATTTCCTCAGCGGGGAGGGGATCCCGGCTGAACGCAAGAGCATCTATGACGATGTAGAGGCTCTGCGCCGCTTTGGCCTGGATATCATCCAGGTGAAGATCGGCCGGCAGAGCGGCTACTATGTGGGCAGCCGGGAATTTGAGCTGCCGGAGCTGAAGCTGCTGGTGGACAGCGTCCAATCCTCTAAATTCATCACCTACAAAAAGACACTGGCCCTTATCCGCAAAATCGAGAGCCTGGCCAGCGTTTACGAGGCTCAGCTCCTCTCCCGGCAGGTCTATGTGAAAAACCGCATCAAGACCATGAACGAGTCCATCTACTACAACGTGGATGAGATCCACACGGGTATCGCCCGGGACCGGCAGATCCGCTTCCGCTACTTTGACTACACGGTCAGCAAGGAGCGCCGGTTCCGCCGGGACGGCGGCTATTATGTGGTCAGCCCCTTCGCCCTCACCTGGGACGATGAGAACTATTACCTGGTGGCCTACGATTCCGAGGCCGGTATAATTAAGCATTTCCGGGTGGATAAGATGCTGGATATCGGCATCCTGGACGAGGCCCGGGACGGCCAGGAGAGCTTCGCTGCCCTGGATATGGCGGAATACGCCAAAAAGGTCTTCGGCATGTTCAGCGGCCGGGAGGAGCGGGTGCGGATGCGGTTTGATAACCGGCTGGTGGGCGCCGTTTTAGACCGGCTGGGCCGGGAGGCGATGCTCATCCCGGACGGGGAGAGCTGCTTCACCGTCACCGCACAGGTGGAGGTGAGCCCGCAGTTTTTCGCGTGGATCAGCGGCTTCGGCAGTCTGGCACGGATCATGGGTCCCGAGCATGTGGTTCAGTCCATGCGGGCCCATGCGGCGGAAGTGCTGGCTATGTATGAATGACGGACGCTGAGCGGATAGGAGGAAACCATATGATCCTGTATTTTTCCGGCACCGGCAACAGCCGGCACGCGGCAAAGCGCATGGCGGCGGAGCTGGACGACCAGCTGCTGGATTTGAATGAGCGCATCAAGGCCGGGGACACCTCCCCGGTGGAGACCGGGGCGGACCTGGTGGTGGTCACGCCTACCTACGCGTGGCGGATCCCCCGCCTGGTGCGGGATTGGCTGCTGAAAACCCAACTGGTCGGCGCAAAGCGGGCGTGGTTCGTCATGACCTGCGGCAGCGAGATCGGCAGCGCTGACGGGTATAACCGGGCGCTCTGCCGGGAAAAGGGCCTGGCCTGCATGGGCACGGTGCAGATCGTTATGCCGGAGAATTATATCGCCATGTTTCACGCGCCCGAGGTGGAGGAAGCCCGCCGGATCGTGGCCCGGGCCGAACCGGATATAGACGCGGCCATCGCCGCCGTCCGGGCGGGGCGGGCCTTTGCCCCCACCCGCAATAACCTCTATGACCGCTTTATGAGCGGCCCGGTGAATCCGGCGTTCTATACATTCTTTGTCAAGGCGAAGGCCTTCCGGGCCGGGGACCGCTGCACAGGCTGCGGCCGGTGCGCCAAGCTCTGTCCCATGAACAACATCACCCTGCGGGGCGGCAGGCCGGTCTGGGGAGACCGCTGCACCCACTGCATGGCCTGCATCTGCTACTGCCCGGCGGAAGCCATCGAGTACGGTAAAAAAAGCGTGGGCCAGCCCAGATATCATTTCGAGGCACTGTGACGGGCGGGATTCCGGCGAATAAATGCAGAGCGGCGTGGAATTACATTTTTGCGGCGCTTACACCATGACGGCGGGGGGAAGCCCCCTACAGAAAAGGAGTGAAGACAACATGAAGCTTACTATGCTGGGAACCGGCAACGCCGTGGTCACGGCGTGCTATAACACCTGCTTTGTCCTGCAGGAGGGCGGGCGGTATTTCCTGGTGGACGGCGGCGGCGGAAACACCCTTTTGCTGCGGCTGCAGCAGGCCGGTTTGGACTGGCGGCAGATCCGCACTGTTTTCGTCACCCACAAGCATATGGATCACATCCTGGGCATCCTCTGGATGATGCGCCTCATCTGCCAGGGCATGGCCCGGGGAGAATATGAGGGCGATGCGGTGATCTACGGCCATAGCCAGGTCATCGAACTGCTGGCGGATATGGCCGGCAAGCTCCTGCAAAGAAAGCAGACCCGGTTTATCGGTCAGCGGCTGCATTTGGTGGCCGTAGAGGACGGCGAGCGGCGGGAGATCCTGGGCAGGCCCGTCACCTTCTTCGACATTGGCTCCACCAAGGACCGGCAGTTCGGCTTTTCCATGGACCTGGGCGGGGAAAAACGCCTCACCTGCTGCGGAGACGAGCCGTACCACGACTGTGAGGAGCAGTATGTCCGGGGCAGCCACTGGCTGCTGCATGAGGCGTTCTGCCTCTCCTCCCAGGCGGATGTGTTCCGCCCCTATGAAAAGCACCACTCTACCGTGGCGGACGCCTGCCGCCTGGCCCAGTCCATGGGGGTGGAGAACCTGGTGCTGTACCACACGGAGGATAAAAATATCCGGGACCGCAAGGCCCTGTATACCCGGGAAGGCCGCGCGTTCTTCCGCGGCGGACTCTATGTGCCGGAGGACCTGGAGGAGATAGAACTATGAAAGAAAACCCTGCTTTTACCATTGAGACCGCAGCGCCGGAGGACGCCGGGGAGCTGCTGACCATCTACGCCCCCTATGTGCGGGATACGGCCATAACCTTTGAATATGAGACCCCTACGGTGGAGGAATTCCGCCGGCGGATCGGGAATACCCTCCGCCGCTTTCCCTACCTGGTGCTGCGGCAGGACGGCCGGATCCAGGGATATGCCTATGCCGGGACGTTTTATGCCCGGGCGGCCTATGATTGGTGCTGCGAGACTACCATCTACCTGCGCCGGGGGGCGACAAAGCGCGGCATGGGCCGGGCCCTTTACCAGGCCCTGGAGAGGGCCCTGGGGCAGATGGGTATTTTGAACCTGTACGCCGTGGTGGCCTGCCCGGAGGAGAAGGAGGATGAATACCTGACATGCAACAGCGTGGATTTTCACCGGCACCTGGGCTTTGAGCAGGCGGGCCTGTGCCACCGGTGCGGCTATAAGTTCGGGCGGTGGTATAATGTGGCCTACATGGAAAAGATCATCGGCACCCACAGCGGGGCGCAGCGCCCCGTAACGCCGTTTCCGGAGCTGACGAAAAAAGACTGATAAAAAATCCGGAGGGTTTTGGGCAGTCAAAAGATCCCGCGAGTTCAAAGAACTTGCGGGATCTTTTGTTGGTTTTGACGGTGGTTACCGGTAGCACAGGCATTGCTCCGGGTGCAGGTCGAAGGCCACGGCCGCACCCTCGGCGGGGGCGGCATTCTTGGGCGCGGACACCCGCAGGAGCGGTCCGACGGCATCCTGCGCCGGGCGGAGCAGGACGGCGGTTTCGTTCAGGTCGCAGATGGTTCGAAATACCCGGGCCCGGTAGGGACCGGCCCCCAGGGAAACTGCGCCGTCCGGAATGGCCACGGTGCATGTGCCATCTCCGGTGGATAGGGGCAGGGTGATGTCCCAGCCGTCCAGGCGCACGCCGCCCTCACAGCTCCGGGCGGACAGGAAGTTGCGGCAGCCGGTGAGCCGGGCCGCACTCTGGGTGGCGGGGTGATGCACCAGGGCCTCTATATCCGTTACCGCGCCGGAGGTGCCGTTTTCCATGACACAGGCGGTGCGGCAGTTCCGGCAGCACTCACCCAAGTCGTGGCTGACCCACAGGATGGGCCCGTCAAAGTCGGAGAGCAGGTCCGACAGCTCCAGCTCCAAATTCCACTTGAGAAAGCTGTCCAGAGCCGTAAAAGGTTCGTCCAGCAAAATGGCCTTGGGCTCGGAGGCCAGGATGCGGGCCAGGGCCACACGCTGCTGCTGGCCGCCGGAGAGCTGAGAGGGATACTTCCTCTCCAGGCCCTCCAGGCGGAAGCGGCGCAGCTGCCGGGCTGTCAGCTGCTGCTTTTCCGCCCGGCTGCCGGTGCGGATGCCGCACTGGATGTTCTGAGCCACGGTCATATTGGGGAACAGGGCATACTGCTGGAACAGATACCCTACCTGCCGCTGCTGAGGGGTCAGGTCGATATGCTGGCCGCTATCAAAAAGGGTTATGCCGTCCAGGACGATGCGGCCCCTGTCAGGGGTCATGATGCCGGCAATGCACTTGAGGGTGACGCTCTTGCCGCAGCCGGAGGCACCCAGCAGGGCCATGGTGCCATGACCCGTCTCAAATTTTGCGCGCAGGATGAAGCTGCCCAGCTTCTTCTCTATGTCAACGATAAGGCTCATGGGGTCTGTCTCCTTCCACGGCCGGCGGCCGTCAGCAGGTTCTTCTTCTCCAGCATGTTTACTACCAGCAGGATTACGGCGGAGATGCCGATGTTTACCAGCACCCATTTCAGGGCCAGGGTGTCGTTGCCCACCTGCCAGAGCTGATAGACCGTGGTGGACACGGTGGCGGTTTTGCCGGGGGTATAGCCGGCGATCATGCTGGTGGCGCCATATTCGCCCAAGGCGCGGGCAAAGGCCAGCACCGCGCCGGCCAGAACGCCCTGGCGGCAGTAGGGCATGCGGATATGCCAAAAGATGTAGGTATTGGACAGGCCCAGGGTCTGTCCGGCGTAGGCCAGCGTCTCGTCAAAAGCCTCAAAAGCGCCCCGGACCGTGCGGTACATCAGCGGGAATACCACCACCACGGTGGCAAAGATGGCAGACCACCAGGTCATGACCAACCGGATGCCGAAGGTCTCCAGCACCCAGGCGCCGATGAGCCGCTTGGGACCCAGCACCCGCAGCAGCAGATAGCCCACCACCGTAGGCGGCAGCACCAGGGGCAGGGTCAGTATTACATCCAAAATGCCTTTGACCAAACGCGGGAGCTTGGCAATATAATACGCCGCGGCGATGCCTGTGAAGAACACCACCACCGCCGAAATGGCGGCGATGCGCAGCGAGTTTAACAGGGGATACCAATCCATAAGGGACCTCCTAATATCATCGATTGAAGGGCGTGCTTGCCCCGGGTTAACCGATGGTACGAATGGGATATGGGCAGGGCACATAAAGTGCCCTGCCCGATAAGGGGAATTGAGTATAAGATCACTTGCTCAGGGGGGTGAACAGAACCTTCTCGAACTCGGCGGAAGCTTCGGTGCCCTGGAGATACTTCAGGAAAGCGGCGGCGGCATCCTGCTGCTTGGAGGTGTTCAGCACGGCGGCGGGATAGATGACCTGGCCGCACATATCGGCGGTGGCCTCGGCGGCTACGGTCAGCTTGGCGGAATACGCATCGGAGGCATAGATGATGCCGCAATCCACGGTGCCCTCGGCCACGGCGGTGGTGACCTCCTTGACGTTGGAGCCATAGGTCAGCTTGTCGGCAATGGCGGCCTCATCAATGCTATAGAACTTAAAGATCTTCTGGGTGTACTGGCCCACGGGCACGTCGCTGTTGCCGATGGCCAGCTTTACATCACCGTTTTTCAGCAGATCGGCCAGCTTGTCAAAGCTGTCGATGCCCTTGGGATTGCCCTCGGCCACGGCCAGGACCACCTTGTTTTCCAGCAGGTCAATGCGGCTGCCGGCCACCAGCAGATCCTGGCCCTTGGGGTTCTTCTCGGAATTATCCTTCAGAGAGCCATCCAGAGCGTTCATCTGCTTGGGAGCGGCGGAAATGAACAGGTCGCATACGGCGCCCTCCTCGATTTGGGTCAGCAGCTTGCCGGAGGAATCAAAGTTGAAGCTGATCTTTACGTTTTTGTTTTCGGCCATGTACTTGTCACCGATGGCGGTGAGGGACTCCGTGAGGGAGGCTGCGGCAAACACCGTCAGCTCTGCGGATTCATCATTCTTTTTGCCGTCTTTGCTGCCGCAGGCCACCAGGCTCAGAGCCATGACCAGCGCCAGGAGCAGGGAGATAAGCTTTTTCATCTTGGTTTTTTCCTTTCTGACTTTTGTTTTTATATCGACGCAATTCTTTTGCGAGGATAACGGTGGGCGAGAATCATGCGCCTAAACGGCGCACGATATATACTGCAAAAAAAACCCGAAGGGTTTTTCCGAAAAAAGGCCCCAAGTCTGCTGCGCACATAATTTCGGCGCAAAGCGCCGAAATTCCACACCGGCAGCCTGAGAGGTTTTTTTCTCTCGCACAGGTCGCAAGAGAAAATGACCGCAATTTCTCACTTCTGCGGACGCGAACTCTGCGCGGCTTTTTGAAACGCGGAATTATTTGCCGAAGGGGCAGATGGGGTAATGGCATTCCTTACAGCCCAGGCACAGACCGCCCTCACCCAGGGCGGCGATGTCGCTGCGTGTTACGGGTACATCCGCTGCTACCTTGGGCAGGATCAGGTCAAAAATCGTGGCACCGGCGTACATGACGCAGCCGGGGAGACCCATGACGGGCAGACCGTCCTCAAAATAGCCCAGAAGGAACATGGCGCCGGGGAGCACCGGGGCTCCGTAGCAGACAATATCCGCACCGGCCGCCTTGATGCCGCCGGGGGTATTGTCATCAGGGTCCACACTCATGCCGCCGGTGCAGAGGATCATATCCGGGTCCTTTTGCCGCATGGAAAGCACCGCGTCCCGGACGTTTTCCACACCGTCACCGGAGTAGACCACCGCCAGCGTCTCGATGCCGCAGGCCTTCAGCTTGTCAATAACCACGGGGGTAAAGGTGTCCTTGATGAGGCCCTTTTTCACCTCGCCGCCGGTGGCGACGATACAGGCGGTTTTGCGGACGAAGGGCCGTAAGGACAGCAGCGGTTCGGGGCCTGCGGCCTGCTCCGCCTTTTGCAGCTTTTTTTCGGAAATAATCAGGGGGATCACCCGCATGCCGGCCAGCTTATCGCCCTTGCGGACGGCGGTGCCGCCCTTGCGGGTGGCGATCATCACCTCGTCCTGGCTGTTCACTGCCACAAGACGGCGACTATCCACCAGGAACAGACCGTCACAGGCGGCCTTCAGCTCGATCTTGCCCTCTTTCACTTCGCTGCGGGTCATGTTCTCCCGGCCACACAGCGCCAAAAGACGCTCCGCCGCATCGTTTTCATGGACCATGCCGGGGGTCATCTCCCAAACGTATAGATGCTCCTTGCCCATGGACAAAAGCACCGGGATGTCCTCCGCCGTGACCACATGCCCCTTGCGGAAGCGGGCGTCCTTATAC
>CAVKFX010000018.1:0-4501 GCA_963655625.1 uncultured Eubacteriales bacterium
CTCTTGATGAATTCGATGGCGCGCTGCATTTCATACACGGACAGCGGCGTTTTGTACCCTTCGGGAATAACGATTTTGCTCATGTTGGTTATCACCTTTCTATAAAATAATGTTTAATTATAACCGGACGAAAAAGGATTTGCAAGTGGGAGATTTGTTGATATTCACAGAAAACTTGCGAGTAAAATTGTTAAAGATGATGACAGGCGGCCGCCGGTCACTGATTTTATGGCACTGATAGTAAAGGAGAGGCCCCGCTCACCGGGCGGAGCCTCCCCTTTTATTTGTGGTAAGGGTTCTTATTGATACGCCTCCATCATGGCCTTGAAAGCCGGCAGAGAGCGGCGGATCATGTCATTTGCCACGCAGTAGCTCAGGCGGAAATAGCCCGGGCAGCCAAAGCCGTCGGCGGGGACCACCAGGAGGTTATGCTCCCGCTTGGCCTTTTCGGAGAAAGCACCTGCATCGCCGCCGGGGGCCTTGACAAAGAGGTAGAAAGCGCCGTCGGGCTTGGCGCACTCGTAGCCCATGGACCGGAGGCTGTCATAGAGCAGGGTGCGGTTTTCGTTGTAGGCCTGCAGATCGGGCTGCTCCCGGGCGCACAGGCCCACCACCTTTTGAATCAGCGTGGGCGGGCACACATGGCCTATGGCCCGGGCCGCGCCCGCTACGGTGGCGTAAACGGCGGCGCTGTCTTCGGCGAAGGAGGGGACATACACATAGCCGATGCGCTCGCCGGGCAGAGACAGGGACTTAGAATAGGAGTAGCACACGATGGTGTTTTTATACAGGCAGGGGATGAAGGGCACCTTCACGCCGCCGTACACCAGCTCCCGATAGGGCTCATCGGCGATGATGTAGACGGGGTGGCCGTACTGGGTGCTTTTGCGCTCCAGAAGGGCCGCCAGATCCCGGAGGGTCTCCTCGGTATACACAACGCCGGAGGGATTGTTGGGGGAGTTGACGATGATGGCCTGGGTGTGGGGCGTGATGCGCTTTTCCACCTCATCCAGCTGCACCTGAAAGGCCTTGGTGTCGGCGGGGACTACCACCATCTTCCCGCCGTTGGCGGCGATGAAGGGGGCGTACTCCGGGAAAAACGGGGCGATGACCATGATCTCGCTGTTACTGTCCACCACCAGGGCCTTGATAACGGAGATGAGGGCCGGGGCCGCACCGCAGGTGAGGAACAGGTCGTCCGCTTGGACATCCAGGCCGAAGCGGCGGGAGAGATCGGCTGCGATGGCCTGACGGGGTTCCTCAAAGCCTGCGGCCATGGAGTAGCCGTGGAGCTGGATGGAGTCGGTCTCGTCCACCAGCTTGTGGATGGATTCATTGACCTTCCTGGGGGCGGGGATGCTGGGGTTTCCAAGGGAGTAGTCGAAAACGTTTTCCTTGCCCACGATCTTGGCCTGCTCCAGGCCATAGGCGAACAGCTGGCGGATCACAGAGGGGGCGGTGCCCAATTCATAAAAGGTTTGATTGACCATGATGATTCTCCTTCTTCAAAATTATGCCAGGTGCATCCGCCGGGCCAGCACGCTGCCGGCGGCAATGGAGGCCAGCTTGGACTCGGCGCTGTCGCTGCGGGAGACCAGGACGATGGGGACCTTGGCACCCAGGATAATGCCCGCATTTTTGGCGCCGCCAAAGAGGGAGGCCGCCTTGCCGATGCCGTTGCCCACCTCGTAGTTGGGCACCAGCAGGATGTCGGCGTCGCCGGCGCCGGGGGCTGTAAAGTGCTTGTGCTTGCATGCTTCCTTGCTTACGGCCAGGTCCAGGGCCACGGGGCCGCAGACATCCATGTTGTATTTGGCCCAGCGGTCGGTCATCTTGCTCAGGGCGTCGGCATCCACGGTGGATTGCACCTTGGGGTTTACCTGCTCTGCGCCGCAGATGCAGGCGGCGTTGATATGCTCATAGCCCAGGGCCCGGAGTACCGCGGCGGCATTTTCCAGGATCTCGGCCTTCTTCTCCAGGTCGGGGAAGGTGTTCACGCCGCCGTCGGTGAGGATGATCATCTTGCCCAGGGCGGGGATCTCATAAAACATGCAGTGGGTGGTCAGGTGGGAGGTGCGCAGACCATGCTCCTTGTTGAACACCGCGCGCATCAGCTCTGCCGTGCCCAGGATGCCCTTCATGAGGAAATTTGCCTTGCCTTCGGCGCACAGGGCCACCGCCTTGGCGGCGCAGTCCGTGTCCGTATCGCCGGGGATGATCTCGTAATCGGCAGGCGCCTCGCCCAGGCCGGACAGCATGGCCCGGATCTCATCCCCATGGCCTACCAGGATGGGGGTGGCGATGCCCTCTTTTTTGGCAGCCACCACCGCCTCGATAACGGGCTCGTCGTGAGCCGCGGCCACGGCGATGATGCCGCTCTGACCGCCTTTGGCGGCGTCTACAATGCCTTGGATGGTGTTTATCATAGAAAACCGGCCTCCTACTTTTGTTATTAAAGTGATTATATAGTATTTCCCACCCAGCGTCAATGCGTTTTACCGAATGATTTGGTAAAAAATATGTCAAGAAAGTGACCGTGGCGACGGCTTGACGAAAGGAGACGGCTTTGTTATAGTATAGAATACTTGCTGAATTTGTTAAAGGGAGAGTAGAAATGAAAGAAATAAAAATCATCCCGCTGGCATTTGCCTTTGCGGGATGTTTTCTGGGTGCGGGATTTGTGTCCGGCCAGGAGCTGTGGCAGTTTTTCGGTGAGTTCGGTGTAAAGGGATACATCGGGCTGCTCCTTGCCTGCATGCTTTTGGCCACCTTCGGCATCATCATGATGCGCCTGCTGCAGAATTCGGGCATCGAGAAGGTGGAGGAGATCATGGTGCCGTGGGAGGTTCCCGTCCTGCGCACGGTGGCGGGACTTATTCTGAATATCTTCCTGCTGTGCGTGGTTGTCATCATGACCGCCGGGGTGGGCGCCACCATGGAGCAGCTTTTGTCCGTGCCGTCGCAGATCGCGTCGGCGGTGTTCGTGGTGCTGCTGGGCATCGTGGCCCTGCTGGGCCTTTCCGGCATGATGAAGGTCTTCTCCGCCCTGGTCCCCGTCATCGTGCTTGCCACGGTGTTTTTTGCCGTAATGAGCTGGATCGAGTTCGGCACGGACGGGATCCTGACCCTGCCGGAGCAGGCCCACAGCAACCCGCTGATGCCCAATTGGTTCGTTGCGGCGCTGACGTATGTGGCCTATAATCTGCTGGGCTCCGTGGGGATCATGGCGCCTCTGGGAAAGTACCTGCGGGAGAAACGGACCGTCCGCGTGGGCATCGCCCTGGGGGGCCTGCTGTTGGTGCTGGTGGCCGGGAGCGTACTCACGTCCCTGACGGGGTACCCGGAGGCGGCGGCCGAGCAGATGCCCATGGTGGCTCTTGCGTCCCGGCTGAACCCGACCCTTGGCATCGTGTACGGCTTCTTGCTGCTGCTGGGAATGTTCAGCAACGGCCTTGCCTCGCTGGTGGCGTTCATGGAGTATGTTAACCGCCATGTGAAGGCGCTGGATACTCACCGAAGAATTACCATGGCTGTGCTGATGCTGTTGGTGTGGGCGGCCAGCCTGGCAGGCTTCGGCAATCTGGTGGGCACGGTGTTCCCGGTGTTCGGCTATATCGGCATTGCGGTCATCGTGTGCATCTGCATCAACTATGCCCGGTGCGGGAAAGACAAAAGAACTGTGAAGGGAAAGAGCATTACAGTCACTGAAAAATATGAATAAAATGCATAGTGATGCGGGCAGTCAGGCCCCATAAGGGGTAGGGGAGGCCCCGATAGACCGGCACCTCCATAGCCCCCGGCGTCCAGGTGTAATCCGCCGGGGTGCGCACCGCGTCATAGGGGAAATCGCCGCCCACCTCCGGTTGGAGCGTGTAGCGATAAAGCTCCGGCGGATGGGTGATGAGCCAGTCCACCGGCACCGTAAACACGCGGCTGACCTCCTGGGGATTCAAGGCCAGGTTTTCCACGCAGTCGGACGGCAGCAGCCCCACCACCGGGCGCATGAGGCCCTCCGAGCGCAGATGCAGAAAGTCCGCCTCGCCGAAAACCCGCACCTGCTCCGGCGGGATGCCCAGCTCCTCCCAGGTCTCCCGGAGGGCACAGACACTCGGTGTTTCGCCCGACTCCATGCGGCCGCCGGGAAAGCACACCTCATTGCGGTGGTGATGCAGGGAGGAGGCGCGGACCTCGTAGAGCAGGTGGAGCCCGTCCGCCTTTTGCAGCAGCGGGACGAGTACGGCGTACTCGCCGGATGCGTCCTGCAGGGTGGGGGTATGGTGACTGTAATAGGCTTCAAGCGCGTGCATATCCATGGGCGGCACCTCCGTTTTTCTTCTATAAGAGTATAGCATAATTTGTGTTTGGGTAAAAGAAAGAATTCCCTTATCTGTTTCGGTTAAAAACAAAAGCCTCGCAGAGTTCGCGTCCGCAGACGCGAAAAATTGAGATCATTTTTCACCGCGACATGTGCGTGGGGAAAAATACCTCTCAGGCTGCCAGT
>CAVKFX010000019.1:0-17744 GCA_963655625.1 uncultured Eubacteriales bacterium
TCTGCCTTTCTCATTCAGAGACGGGTTCTTTTGGCGGCTTATCTTAATGAGATTAGGTTCTACCGGGGGAAGAAAAATAGCTTTAGCATGAGGCTTTCCGAAGGAAAGCAAATACTTGAGGGTAAACATTTGAGTGAGAAAGAGATGCTGAAAGAATAGGCTTTGCCCGTACCCGTTTACGGGTGGCATTGCGTGTGATGCGATAATATAATTCGGTGCCCCTTATAGGGGCTATGCCGGTAATAGCCCCTTTTAGGGGCAGATCAAACCACCAGTTTACTGGTGGTTATGATTTATGGCTTGGCAAAGCGTCCGCGGCAGGGCACACGGGCCCTGCCCTACGAAACATTGCGCTGTAGGGCGGGACCCATGTGTCCCGCCGCACAACGCGTCTCTTGTAAAACTCTGTCATTGCGAAGCCGGTGCGCAGACTGGCTGTGGTGATCCGTTATTCCACCAGATTGGCGGCTGGTCCCTCCCTTTAGGCAAGAGGGACTTTTTTTGGGGGGGTACAACGCAAAGTTGGCGGGGCGATGAGGGCATCGCCCCCTACACATAAATTGGAAGCGCCGCAGGCGGGGCGTCGAGACGCCGCCCCCTACGAATTTCTATCGGTAAAGGGTGCGCAGGGGGCGGCCTCTCAGGCGAGAAGCAGTGGAATTCTGAACCAACGGCTCAAAATTATGTGTGCAGCAGGCTGCAATCCTTTTGGCAGAAAAATCGAAGATTTTTCGCCAGGGCTCTTAGCTCCACAGGGAGCATACCAGATCCGTATAGCCGGAGGGATCGGCAATAGGCAGCCCCGCAATAAGCAGCGCCTGGTTATACAGCACCTCTGCGTACTTCTTCGCAAGCTCCGGGTCGGTGGCCCGGACGCTCTCCAGCTTCAAAAACGCCGGGTGGGCCACATTCACCTCCAAAATGCGCTTGGCCTTCATGGAAAGCTCCGGCTGCACCGCCTGGAAATACTTCTCCATTTCAAAGGTCAGGCCCTCACCGCTGGTCATGCACACCGGGTGGCTCTTGAGCTTTTGGGACGCCTTCACCTCGTCCACACGGTCCCCCAGGGTCTCCTTGATAAAGGCCAGGCACTCCTTGTCGCTCTCGCTCTCCTGGGGCTTGGGCTCATCCTCCAGGCCCAGGTCGCCGTCCACGGCGGAGCGGAACTCCTTGCCGTCGTAGGTGCGCAGGCTGTCCGCCAGGAACTCGTCCGCCCGGTCGGTGCAGTAGAGGATCTCCATGCCCCGCTCCTTCAAAAGCTCCGTCTGGGGCAGGCTGTCGATGGACGCCACGGTGTCGCCGGCGGCGTAATAAATATACTTCTGACTCTCGGGCATGCGGTCTGCATACTCCCGGAGGGTCACCAGCTTTTTCTCCGTGGAGGAGTAGAACAGCAGCAGCTCCTGGAGACTCTCCCGCTTCTCACCGTACTGGTTCAGCACGCCCACCTTCAGGGCCCGGCCGAAGTTCTCATAGAACTTTTCATAGCCCGCCCGGTCGTCCGTGAGCATCTTCTTCAGCTCAGCGATGATCTTCTTTTCCAGGTTGGAGGAGATGATCTTCAGCTGCCGGTCATGCTGCAGCAGCTCACGGGAGATGTTCAGGCTCAGATCCGGAGAATCCACTACGCCCCGGACAAAGCTGAAATACTCCGGCAGCAGCTCCTCGCAATGGTCCATGATCATGACGCCGGCGGAATACAGCTGCAGGCCCGGCTTAAAGTCCTGGGTGTAGTACAGATTCGGCACCTTGGAGGGGATGAACAGCAGGGCCTTGTAGGTCACCGCGCCCTCGGCGGACACGGAGATAACGCTCTGGGGCGGGGCCATCTCGCCGAAGCGCTGCTGGTAAAATTCGTCGTACTCCTCCTTGGTGACCTCGCTCTTTTTCCGCTGCCACAGGGGCACCATGCTGTTGAGGGTCTCCCACTCGTACACCGTGTCGTACTCGGGCTTGTCTTCCGGGCTGTCGGGCTTTTTCACCGAGTGGGGCAGGAGCATTTTAATGGGGAAGCGGATGTAGTCGGAGTATTTCTTCACCAGGGACTTGATGGTCCAGTCCTCCAGATACCGGCTGAACTCGCCCTGCTCCTCGCCGTCGGACTTAATGTGCATGATGATGTCCGTGCCCACGGCATCCCGCTCCGCCTCGGTGACGGTGTAGCCCTCCGCACCGGAGGACTCCCACTTCCAGGCCTGGTCCTCGCCGTACTTCCGGGTCACCACGGTGATGTGGTCGGCCACCATAAACGCCGAGTAAAAGCCCACGCCGAACTGGCCGATGATGTCGGTATCCCCGGCGGCGTCCTCCCCCTGCTCCTGGCGGAACTTAAAGCTGCCGCTGGAGGCGATGACGCCCAGGTTATTCTCCAGCTCATCGGCGCTCATGCCGATGCCGTTGTCGCTGACGGTGAGGGTGCGGGCGTCCTTGTCGATGGAAATGGTAATGGCAAAGTCCCCCCGGTTCAGCCCCACCTTGTCATCTGTCAGGGACAGATAGCAGAGCTTGTCGATGGCGTCCGAGGCGTTGGAGAGGATCTCCCGCAGGAAGATCTCCTTGTGGGTATAGATGGAGTTCACCATCAGGTCCAGCAGCCGCTTGGACTCGGCCTTGAATTGCTTTTTGCGCATGAAAAACGCTCCCTTCGTGTAAAAAGAGATGCCCATGCATCTCGATTGACTATTATTGACCATATTGTAGCGCACCGGGCGGCAAATGTAAATGCCCGGCCTGTAAACAATCTTTTAACTTATTTACAAAGCTCTGCTTCGGTGCTACAATGAAGACTGTCGGAAAATTCTTTTGGAATTTTCCGACAAAAGGAGGAATTTCCCATGGGAGATAAGCTGCTTCTCATCACCACCCTGGCTGCGGCTGTGCTGTTCACGGCCATAGGCGTGTTCGCCTGGCGGCGGGAAAAGCCCATGTGGTTCTGGATCGGGCCGGACATCGACCCCGCCGCTCTCACGGACGTTCCCGCTTACAACCGGGCCAACGGCAAAATGTGGCTGACCTACTCGCTGATCTTTTGGTTGTCCGCCCCGGTGTGCCTGGTGAATGATGTGGCGGGCGGCCTGCTGATGGCCATTCTGGCCCTGGCCGGCCTGCTGGTGCTGGCGGCTGTGTATAAAAAAATTTACGGGAAATATCATGCAGAATAAGGAGTAGGATATGGGTTTATTTGATAAATTCAAGAGGGAAAAGCCGGCTGTCGATTGGTCACAGGCCCACGCGGCAGAGCCAAAATTTTACCGGGGGCCCGACGGCGCGCCCTTCGGAGCCATGGCGTTGACCGAGGGCACGGAAACCATCCTGCCCAAGGCCCCGGAAAGGGCATACGCCGTGGACGGGAAGCCGGTTTCCCGGTGGCGCATGGTGGTCATCAGCACCACGAAGGATGCGGTCCTGGGGGACTGCGAGTATTTTTCGGCGCTGAAAAAGCTGGCACCGTACACTTTGGATACCAGGGACGACAGCGTACTTGTCAGGGGGCTGTCCCTAAACGAGCTGGGATCCATTGTGGGATAAAATCAGGAAATAAGGAGAACATTATGCTGACCGTAAAAGACCTGTTTGACCTGGATCACACCATAGCCAGGGACTACCTGGCTCAGTTTACCTATCCCTGGGAGGCCCTGGCGGGCATCCAGGACTTCATTCTTGCCGTGGGCCCCACTTTGCAGGACTACGACGAGGTGGCCCCCCACGTCTGGGTCCACAAGACCGCCGTCGTGGCCCCCACCGCCTATCTGGGTGCCACGTGCATCATCGGCCCGGAGACGGAGGTGCGCCACTGCGCCTTCATCCGCGGCAGCGCCCTGGTGGGCGCAGGGTGCGTGGTGGGCAACTCCGTGGAGCTGAAAAACGTCATCCTCTTTGACGGGGTGCAGACCCCCCACTATAACTACGTGGGCGATTCCATCCTGGGCTACAAGTCCCACATGGGTGCCGGGTCCATCACCTCCAATGTGAAAAGCGACAAGCTGCCGGTTGTGGTCCACTGCGGCGCGGAGCGCATGGACACCGGCCGCAAAAAGGTGGGCGCCATGCTGGGCGACTTTGTGGAGGTGGGCTGCAACAGCGTTCTGAACCCCGGCACCGTTATCGGCCGCCACAGCATCATCTATCCCACCTCCTGCGTCCGGGGTGTGCTGGCGGAAAACAGCATTCACAAAAACGACGGCACGGTTATTACACGGAAGTAAGCATACCTCCCGGGATAAACCCCTCGTCCACCCCTGCATGCGGTTTCATAACCCATCCGCAGGGCGATCCGCCCTCAGCCCACTGCCCTACGCACAACAGGAAGCTGCAGTGGGGCGGGACGATGTGGGGAGCAAACTGAGCGCTGCCAGTGGCAGAAGAAGTGAAGTGAGCGAGTGGCCGCGGTCAAAATTGGGGGCGTCCGCCGCAAGGCAGCGCGGAAATTTTGGGCACCGCAACAGGGTCATCGTCCCCTACGGAAATGCAGCAAGAGCTGCGGTGAAACGGGGCGTCGAGGACGCCGCCCCCTACACAAAGTATTTATTATGTCAGATTGCAGAGGGCTGTGTTCTTCCCCGCCCTCTGCAATATCATCCCCGCAACATTTCCCCCCATTCTCCCCGCAAAAGGGGTTGACAGCGGCATTCTTTTGGCATACTATAAACATACTAAAGGACTTGTCGGATAATTCCAAAGGGATTCTCCACAGTTTTTATAAAGGTTCCGGTAGGTAAGGCTACCGCAGGGATACGGACTGCTGCCGCGAAGTGGTGGAGACACCATAAGATGGTTTGAACAGGCGATATCGAAACCAAGGTATCATCTAACGCAGTTTCATTGCCCCGCGATGCTAAAGCTTGTTACGGTGGACAATAGCCCGCGTCACGCACTGCATGGCGCACACTTTTCCGCAGCGGCCCGCCACACCCGGAGCCCGGCTGCGGCTTTTATTTTTTGCAGAAAAGGAGGAGCTAACCATGTTTGACCGTGAAGAAGAAATGGACCGCTATTTGGACGAAATTAAGGACATGCTGCGACGAAAGCAGTACGCCGCCGTCCGAGACCTGCTCCTCCCTTTGGAGCCGCCGGACATCGCCATGCTTTTGGAGGAATCCGGCGAGGAGTTCATGCCCCTGCTGTACCGGCTGCTGCCCAAGGAGCTGGCGGCGGAGGTATTTGTAGAACTGGAGTCCGATAGCCAGGAAATGCTCATCAACGGCTTCTCCAACACGGAGCTGAAGGAGGTGCTGGACGAGCTGTATCTGGACGATGCCGTGGACATTGTGGAGGAGATGCCCGCCAGCGTTGTCATCCGTATTCTGGACAAGGCCACCCCGGAAATGCGCAAGTCCATCAACGAAATGCTGCAGTATCCCGAGGACTCCGCCGGCTCCATTATGAATGTGGAGTACCTGAGCCTGAAAAAGGATATGACCGTGGCGGACGCCTTCAAGCGCATTCGCCGTATCGGCGGCGAGCTGGAGACCATCAACATCCTGTATGTCACCGATCCCACCCGCCACCTGCAGGGTGTGCTGTCCGTCCGGGATCTGCTTCTGGCCGACGAGGATGACCGCATCGAGGACATCATGGACCCCAACGTGGTCTCCGTTACCACCCTGGACGACAAGGAAGACGTGGCCCAGGCTATGAGCAAGTACGACTATCTTGCCATGCCCGTGGTGGACCAGGAAAACCGTCTCATCGGTATCGTCACCGTGGACGATGCTATGGACGTTATGGAGGAAGAGGCCACCGAGGATATGGAGAAGATGGCCGCCATCACCCCCACGGATAAGCCCTATCTGAAAACGGGCGTGGTCAGCACCTTCAAGGCGAGAATCCCGTGGCTGCTGCTGCTGATGGTGTCCGCCACCTTCACAGGGCTTATTATTGCCAATTTTGAAAACTCGCTGGCGGTGCTGCCGGTGCTGACCGCCTATATCCCCATGCTGATGGATACCGGCGGCAACTGCGGTTCCCAATCCAGCGTTACCGTGATCCGCGCCCTCTCCCTGTCTGAGGTCAACTTCTCGGACACCTTCCAAGTCATTTGGAAGGAGCTTCGCGTGGCTCTGCTGTGCGGCATCTGCCTGGCCGTGGCCAATTTTGCGAAAATGATGCTGGTGGATCGGCTGCTGCTGGCCAACACCGCCCTCTCGCCCCTGGTAGCCGCCGCAGTCTGCGGGACCCTGGTCTGCACCGTTCTGTGCGCCAAATTCGTGGGCTGCACCTTGCCGCTCCTGGCAAAAAAAATCGGCCTTGACCCCGCGGTTATGGCCTCGCCCTTTATCACCACCATCGTGGACGCCCTGTCCCTTCTCATTTATTTCGCTTTTTCCAAATCGCTTTTGGGCGTATAATCCACGCATTGCAGCGCAAAATAAACTCAGGCCTGTGGCCTGAGTTTATTTTTTATGGAGGAAGAAAACTATGTCCAATTGTACCAACGACGGGTGCGCCTGCACCCCCAACTCCGCCATCAAGTGTACCGTCACCAGCTGCGCCCATCACTGCAGCGAGGTGAACAACTGCGGTCTGAACTCCATCCAGATCGGCACCCATGAGTCCAATCCCTCCAAGGATCAGTGTACCGACTGCCAGAGCTTCCGCAAGATCTGACAAAAGTCCCCTTCTGCCGAAGGGGACTACATAAAGGGGAGGTGCGGCCATGGATGGCAAGTGGAAATATCGCATAAGCGGCGCGGCGGCGGGGCTGGTAAGCGGCCTGTTCGGCGGGGGCGGCGGCACGGTGCTGGTACCGCTGCTGACAGCCTGGTGCAAGATGGGCCAGAAGCGGGCCATGGCCAGCTGCGTGGCGGTGATCCTGCCCCTGTGTGCCCTGTCCGCCGTCATCTATCTGCTGCGGTCGGGGCTGCAGCTGCTGACGGCCCTGCCGTACCTGGTGGGCGGCCTGGCAGGGGGCCTGGTGGGCGGCAAGCTGTTCCGCAAGGTGCCCGGGACCTGGCTGCGGCGCATTTTCGGGGCGTTTTTGGTATACGGCGGGGTGCGGTACCTGCTGTGATGGAATATGTACTCCCGGCGCTGGCCGGGTTTTTAACGGGGATCCTATCCGCCTGGGGCATCGGCGGCGGGACGCTGCTGCTGCTGGTGATGACGCTGTTTTTGGGGGTGGATCAGGTCACCGCTCAGGGCATCAACCTGCTGTATTTCCTCCCCACGGCGGCCATGGCCCTAATGCAGCACCGGAAAAACGGGCTGCTGGACGCGCCGGTCCTGCACAGCGCCATCCCCTGGGGCCTGCCGGCGGCGGTGCTGGGGGCGTTTTTAGCCACGGCGGTGGATGTGGCGGCGCTGAAAAAGCCCTTTGGAGTGTTTCTTTTGGCCGCCGGGCTTTACACGGTTTTCAGCCGGCCACCCGGGGAGGAGTAGGGTCGGGGGAATACGGATTGCCACGGGCGCGGAGCGCTCTCGCGGTGACACATTGCAGAAAATGCGGTGCAGATCCGGTTCGGGTCGTTCGGGAGGCCGATCCCTACGGAAGTGCAGCTTGAAGTGCGGCGAGCGCCGCATGACAGACGCGCTATTTATCCCTGACCCACCAGGCCAGCGAAAGACCGCGTGAGCGGCCAGCGGATGTGGACGCAGAGACCATACGAAAGCAAGGCGCGAAATTTTCCCGGTCCGATTCGCGTGGCAGAAGGACAACAACGCAGTTGGCACTTTAGCCGCGGAAGGATTTCAAAACCTTGGGTTTCCATCACACACTTCCATGCCGTTATCGCAAATCCTGCTGATTTATCGACAGTATCAAAGGGCGGGGTAAAACCCCGCCCTTACGCACTATGGTTTATTTATTTCGTGCCGAAAATACGATCGCCTGCATCGCCCAGGCCGGGGACGATGTAGCCGTTTTCGTTCAGGTGATCGTCCAAAGCGGCACAGTAGATCTCCACGTCCGGATGACGGTCATAGATGAACTGTACGCCCTCGGGGGCGGCTACCAGGATCATGAGCTTGATGCTCTTGCAGCCCAGCTCCTTCATCTTGATGATGGCCATGTCGGCGCTGCCGCCGGTGGCCAGCATGGGGTCCACAATGAGCACATCCCGGTCGGCGATGTCCTTGGGGTACTTGAGAAAATAGAAGTGAGGCTCCAGGGTCTCCTCGTCCCGGTACATGCCGATGTGGGCCACACGGGCGGAGGGCACCAGGGTCAGAATGCCGTCCTCAAAACCCAGGCCCGCCCGCAGAATGGGCACGATGGCCATCTTCTTGCCGGCCAGGAAGGGGGCTTCATAAGAGCAAAGGGGGGTCTCGATGGTCTTGGTGGTCATGGGCAGGTCACGGGTGGCCTCATAGGTCAGCAGCATGGCGATCTCGCCCACCAGGGCGCGGAAATCCTTCACGCTGGTGTTCTTGTCGCGCATGATCGACAGCTTGTGCTGCACCAGGGGATGGTCCACAATGTGCAGGTTGGGGAATTTTGTGCTCATAGAAGTGTCCTCCGTTTATATAAAAAATTTTAAAACGAAATGATGAAGGGGAGTGGCGCGGGCATATCACAAACCCAGAACCGGGCGGACAGGGTCGCCCGCCCCTACGCACCACATGGAAGTATGGCGGCACGGGACGATGTGGGCATCGTCCCCTACGCATAACAGGAAAGCTGGTGCCAACGGGGCGTCGGGTACGCCGCCCCCTACGAAATTCTAACGGTAAACGGCGTGTAGGGGCGGGGCTCTGCCCCGTCCGTCCCGCCGCACCTCATGCAATAAAACATGTCATTGCGAGGGCGCAACGCGCCCGTGGCAATCCGTCCTCTCTAAAAACGGCAAGCCGACTTTCAATCCACCGTGATTTTCAGCCCCTTGGCAAGCCTCTCCCGCTCGGCCTGGGAAAGGCGCAGATAGGTGGGCACCAGGTCCCGGCCGCTGACGGTCTCGCCTCGGCGGGCCATGTCCTCCGCCGCCAGGGCTACCCCCACGGCGGACTGGTACAGCGCATTTTCCGGCGCCAGGCGGCAGGGGATGCCGTGGCTGGTGAGATAGTCAAAGCACAGCCGGGCGCCGTCGCCCACGGCCAGCTTGGGCGCATCGTCTTTCTTCAGCTCCTGCGCCAGCTCCTCCAGGCCGATGGCCCGGTCCGGGCACAGGCGGGTCAATTGGCCGCCCTGGCAGCGGAACAGAGCGTTATACACCTGGCTGCGCCGGGCGTCCATGGCGCAGATGACCGTGCCCTCAAACAGCCGCCCGTTCTGGGCCATGGCCTCCAGGGTGGACACGCCGCAGCAGGGCTTGTCCTCCGCCCAGGCAAGACCCTTCAGAGCCGAAACACCGATGCGCAGGCCTGTGAAGCTGCCCGGCCCCGCCGCCACGGCTAAAAGATCCATGTCTGAAAGAGCCAGCCCCGCATTTTGCAGCATCCCGTCCAGCAGCGGCATCAATGTCACGCTGTGGGTCAGACCGATATTTTGGTAGGAGGAGGCCAGAACCTTTCCCTCCTCCGTCACGGCCACGGATACGCTCTTGGCCGAGGTCTCCAGCGCCAGAGTTTTCACAGTGCTTCGCCTCCCGTAATGGTGATGATCCGGGCGTCCTCACCCTCCGGAGAGCGCTGGATGGTCACATACACCGTGCCGTCCGGCATGGCATCGGCTACGTTCTCGCTCCATTCCACGGCGCACACGCCGCCCCGGTCCAGATAATCCTCCCAGCCGATGTCAAAAAGGGCGTCGGAGCTGTCCAGCCGGTACATATCAAAGTGAAACAGGGGGATTTTTCCCCGGTATTCGTTGACGATGGTAAAGGTGGGGCTTGTGACCCGGCCTGTGCAGCCCAGACCCCGGGCCAGGCCCCGGGTGAAAGCGGTCTTGCCCATGCCCAGACCGCCCCGAAAGGCCACCACGCTGCCGGGGGCCAGGGTGCGGCCCAGCTTCTGCCCCAAAGCCTCTGTCTGGGCTGTATTTTCCGTCCGGTAGACCATGCGCTCACCCTCTCTGTTCCAAATCGACCTATTATACCACGGAAAAAAACAAAAGAAAAGAGTGAAGGAAGCGTTTACAGAAAAAACTTCTTGTGGTAAACTATATACTGTCGCGGTATTTCCTGCGGAAGGGATCGCGCCTCGGCGACCGATAACCACTGCGTCCCGGCGGCGTGAGGGCACGCCGCCCTACGCACCTTGTGAAAGTCCACTGCGCCGGGCGGACAGGGTCGTCCGCCCCTACACGCCAATCCGTAGGGGACGATGCCCACATCGTCCCGTCCCACCGCATTTCCTATACTGTGTCATTGCGAGACCAGCCCGCAGGCTGGTTGTGGCAATCCGTAAACCCCGTTTTCAGAAAAGCTTTCACTTTTTTCTTTTATATGCTCTCTCCCCACGAAAGGAGGCCGGCCATATGCTGCGCAAAATATGGGAAATTTTTGTCGGCTGCTTCCGCCAGGTAGACCTGGTGCTGCTTGCCCTCTGCACGGGCACGACCCTTTTCGGCTGCCTGATGATCGCCAGCGCCACCCACTATACGGGCTCTTATAAAAACGTTATCGTCCAGCTGGCGGCCCTGTGCCTGGGCATCGTGGCCTATGTACTCATGAGCATGCTGGACCTGGCGGAGATCAGCAAATACTGGAAGTGGCTCCTGGGCGGCAGCCTGGTGCTGATCCTGCTGCTGAAAACGCCCCTGGGCATGGAGTCCGGCGGCAACCGGGCCTGGCTGGGTGTGGAGGGCATCCCCGTGAGCCTGCAGCCGGCGGAGATCGTGAAGATCACTTTCATCCTTGTGCTGGCCCGGCAGCTGGTATATTTGCAGGAAAACCGAGACCTCAAGTCCATCCCCTCCGTCGCCATGCTGGGCGGGCACCTGATCCTTATCGTGGGGACCTACGCCATAGTGTCCGGCGACATGGGCAGCGCCCTGGTGGTTATTTTCATCTTTGCCTGCATGTGCTTTGTGGCAGGTGTGGCCAAGCGCTGGTTCGCCCTGGGCATTTTGGGCGGCGGCTTTGCATTTTATGTGCTTTGGGAGGAGGACAAGATCGACCCCTACATGAAGGAGCGGTTCCTGACCCTTTTTGACCACGACCTGGACAGCATGGGTGTGGGCTGGCAGCAGACCCGCAGCCTTTTGGCCTTGGGCGGCGGCAAGCTCACGGGTCAGGGCCTGTTCCACGGCACACAGACCCAGGCCAAGGATGCCTGGAGCCTGCCGGCCCGGCACACGGACTTTATTTTTTCCGTCATCGGCGAGGAGCTGGGTATGCTGGGCTGCCTGTTCACCATCGCCCTTTTGGCGGCCATCATCCTGCGATGCATCCTCGTTGCCAGACACGCCCAGCAGAGAATGGACATGTATATCTGCGTGGGTGTGGCGGCCATGCTGATCTTCCAGGTGATTTGCAACATCGGCATGTGCCTGTTTGTGATGCCCGTCATCGGCCTGACCCTGCCGTTTATCAGCTACGGCGGCACCTCCATTGTGACGCTGTTTGCGGCTATGGGGATGGTCTCCGGCATACAGAAACGCGCCCGGCCCGAGTGGCTGCGGTGACAAAATTCAGTAATCGGCTCCCACCGGGCGCGGCGTCAGGCCGCACCCGGTTTTTGCGTGGGGAGATGGGCGCGGGGCGTCGGGGACGCCGCCCCCTACACATAGCAGGGAGGGCGGCAGCGCGGGCCGATGTGGGCATCGGCCCCTACCCATGGACGGAAAGCATGCATATGACCGCACGGCTCGGTTCACTTTTTGTTTGTCACTTTCCACCCCAAAATCTTCCCGCATATCCGTTGTAATCCGCGGTGGGGTATGCTATACTATACTATCTATTGGTATATCATTTGGCCGGTTGGCAGAATCGAGGTTTGCTTTATGAAGATCGTTGTTTTGGCAGGAGGTCTCAGCACCGAGCGCAATGTGGCGCTCACCAGCGGCACCGGCATCTGCCGCGCCCTGCGCCGCCGGGGACACCAGGCGGTGCTGGTGGATATGTTTCTGGGTCTGGAGAGCTATACCGGGAAAATAGAGGATATTTTTGACGCACCGGACGGCCTGTGCGCCGACCACAGCGTGTCCTCCGACGCCCCGGATCTGGAGGCGGTGCGCCGCTCCCGGAGGGATCAGAGCCCCTCCATGCTGGGCCAGGGCGTTTTACAGGTGTGCGCCATGGCGGACCTGGTGTTCCTGGCCCTCCACGGCTCCTGCGGCGAGGATGGGCGTATCCAGGCGACACTGGATCTGCTGGGCGTGCCCTACACCGGCAGCAACTATGTCTCCAGCGGCATGGCTATGGACAAGGCCATCACCAAGCGGTTTATGGACGTCGAGGGCATCCGCACCGCCCCGTGGCACGACGTGCGCTACACCGAGGCGGACATCCCCGCTTTGGTGAAGAAGCTGGAGACGCCCTGCGCCGTGAAGATCGTCAACGGCGGCAGCTCCATCGGCGTGGAGCTGCCGGACACCAAGGAGGAGCTGGCGGGTGCCCTGCGCCGTATGCTCCAATATGGCGACCATGTGGTGGTGGAAAAGAAAATCAAGGGCCGGGAGATCCAGGTGGCTGTTTTGGGGGATGCCTATCTCCCTGCTGTGGAGATTATCCCCAAGAATGCGTATTTCGACTATGAATCCAAGTATCAGAAGGGCGGCGCCGTGGAAATTTGCCCCGCCCCTATCACGGACGACGAGTGGAAGCAGGTGGGCCGGGCGGCGCTGAAGCTGCATAAGGCTCTGGGTCTTTCCGTCTACTCCCGGACAGACTTTATTTTGGACGAGGAGGGCCGGGCCTGGTGCCTGGAGGTGAACACCCTCCCGGGCATGACCCCCACCAGCCTGGTGCCCCAGGAGGCGGCGGCCGCAGGTATGGACTACGACACCCTGTGTGAAAAGATCGCGGAGGAGTCTCTGCGGGTGAGAAAGGCGGAACGGCTATGAGGATCCCCTGTACGGCCCGGGAGATCGCCGCCGCCGTAGGCGGAAAGCTCCTGCAGGACGGCGATACCGCCCGGCGCGTCAGTACAGACAGCCGGGATATACTGGCCGGGGACCTGTTCGTGCCCCTGGTGGGTGAGCGGTTCGACGGCCACGCCTACATAGACATGGCCCTGCAGAAGGGCGCGGCAGGCTGCCTGTGCGCCCAAATGCCCGAGGTACTGCTGCCCGGGAAATTCTACATCGCCGTGGATGACACCGAGGCTGCCCTGGGCCGTCTGGCCGGCTGGTATCGGGGCAAGTTCGACATCCCCATGGTGCAGGTCACCGGTTCCGTGGGCAAAACCACCGCCAAGGAGATGCTGGCGGCGGTGCTGGGGCAGCACTTTCATACCCTCAAGACCCTGGCAAACTTCAATAACTTCGTGGGCACGCCCCAGACCCTCCTGCGGCTGGAAAAAGAGCATCAGGCGGCGGTCATCGAGACGGGCATGGACCACTTCGGCGAAATTCGCCGCATGGGCGCCATGGTGCGGCCTACCATCGCCGTCATCACCAACATAGGCGACGCCCATATCGGCAACCTGGACGGCACCCGGGCGGGCGTCCTCCGGGCCAAGAGCGAGATCTTCGAGAATTTGCAGGCAGGCGGTCTGGCCGTTCTCAACGGGGACGACCCGCTGCTGAACACGCTGGATCTACCTTTCAGGACCATCCGCTGCGGTGAGAGCGAAAACTGCGATGTCCGGGTGACGGACATCTGTGAGCGCGGCATTGAGGGCCTAAACTGCACCGTGACCACGGAAAAGAACAGCTATCCGCTGCATATCCCGTCCCCGGGACGGTTTATGATCTATTCCGCTGCCATGGGCGTGGCCATTGGGGAATACCTGGGCCTTACCAAAGAGGAGATCATCCGGGGCGTGGCGACCTACATGCCCACGGGGTCCCGGATGCGGCGGATCCGCTGCTCCGGGGAACGGGTCATCATCGACGACTGCTACAACGCCAATCCCCAGGCTATGGCCGCGGCTCTGCGGCTGCTGGCGGGTACCGACCGGCCCCGGCGCATAGCGGTACTGGGGGATATGCTTGGCCTGGGTGATCTATCACCCGAGGCTCACGAGCAGATCGGGCGGCTGCTGAATGAACTGAAGCTGGACTGCGTGGTGGCCATCGGCCGGTGGATGAAGTATCTGACGGAGACGGCCCGGGGGAATGTATATCACTTTGACACTGTGGAGCAGGCCTGTGAGACGCTCCGCCGGGAGTTTACCCCCGGCACCGCGGCGCTGGTGAAGGCATCCCACGCCATGCACTTTGAAAAAATCGTTGAGGAACTGGAAAAAGCATGATCGACATTGGCGTCACGGGACTTGTGAAGTCCTTCGACCTGGAAAAGAAAATACTGGACGGGCTGACCTTTCAGATAGACACCGGTGAGCGGGTGGGCATTTTGGGCCGCAACGGGGCCGGGAAGACAACCTTTTTCAAAATTCTTACCGGCGAACTGGACTATGACGAGGGCCAGGTGTTTATTGCCCCCGGCAAGCGCCTGGGCCTCATTTCGCAGATCCCCGTCTACCCGGCGGAATACACCGTGGAGGATGTGCTGCGCACGGCCTTTTCCCGGATGGAGCGGCTGAAAGGGGAGATGGACGCCTTGGCGGGGAAAATGGCCGCCGGGGACAGCAGCGCCGCCACCTTAAAGCGCTACGGCGACCTCTCTGCCCGGTTCGAGGGATTGGGAGGCTGGGACACCGATACCGCCGTCAGCAAGGTGGCAAACGGTCTCACCATCGACAGCTCCATGCGCAGCCGGCTTTTCTCTGAGCTTTCCGGCGGCGAAAAGACCCGGGTGAACCTGGGCCGCCTGATCCTGGAGGATACGGATATCCTCCTGCTGGACGAGCCCACCAACCACCTGGACCTGCAGGCCACCATGTGGCTGGAGGAGTATATTTCCAGGTTTCGGGGCACCGTCCTCACTATCTCCCACGACCGCTTTTTTTTAGACCGCACCGTCACCCGCATCATTGAAATTGCCGACGGCAAGGCGGCGTTTTACAGCGGAAACTACAGCTTCTACGCCGTGGAAAAGGAGCGGCGCTATCAGGAGCGCATGAAGCAGTATCTCAAGGAGCAGGCCAAAATTCAGCAATTGGAAAAGGCCGCCGAGCAGATGCACCTGTGGGCCTTTATGGGCAACGACGCCCTGCACAAGCGGGCCTTCTCCATGGAAAAGCGCATCGAGCGTATGCGCACCACCGCCAGGCCCACCAAGGCCAGGAAGATGAACGCCCAGTTCGCCAGCCGGGAGTTTCGGGGCGACGAGGTGCTGCAGCTCCGGGGCCTTACCAAGTCCTTTGGGGACAAAACACTGCTTTCTGATGTCTATCTCCGGGTGGAGCCGGGGGAGCGCATCGCCCTCCTGGGTGAAAACGGCACCGGGAAAACCACGCTGCTGAACATGATCGTGGGCCAGGAGCGGCCTGATGGCGGCTCCATCCGACAGGGACCGGCGGTGGTCACGGCGTATCTGCCGCAGATCATCCGTTTTGACCATCCGGAGCGGAGTTTACTTGACACCATGCTCTACGGGAAAAAGGGCATGACCGCCCAGAGCGCCCGCAACCGCCTGGCCCAGTACCAGTTTCAGGGGGAGGACGTGTTCAAGAGCGTTTCCGCCCTCTCCGGCGGCGAGCTGAGCCGCCTGCGGCTGTGTATGCTCATGGACGAGCAGACCAGTTTTCTCATTTTGGACGAGCCCACCAACCATCTGGACATTGCCGCCCGGGAGTGGATCGAGGAGGCGGTGGAGGCCTTTGACGGCACGCTGCTGTTCGTCAGCCACGACCGATACTTTATCAACCGCTTTGCCACCCGCATCTGGGAGCTGGCCGATGGCACTATTACGGACTATCCTATGGGCTTTACCCAGTATCAGGCCGTGAAGGCCAGGGAAAAGCAGGAGGGCGCCCCGGCCCCCGTCCGGGAAAAGAAGGGAGATACCCGCCCGGCTAAGGGAAACCGCTCCCAGCAGGCGGCACGGCGGCAGCTGACCATTTGCGAGAATGCCATATCTAAGCTGGAGGGGGAGATCGCCGACCTGGACGAGGAGATGCAGCAGGTGGGGCGGGATCCGGATAAGCTGGCAGAGGTCTACGCAAAAAAAACGGAAACGGAAAACACCCTGCAGGAGCAGATGGCCCGCTGGGAGGAGCTGAGCCTGCAGCTGGAGGAGTAAACAAGATAACGAAGGATGACAGAAAGGAGCGCACAGCAGTGAGCGACATTTTGTGTGTATACTATTCCCGCACCGGGAGAACGGAAAAGGCTATGGGCGAGATCGCCCAGGCTCTGGATGCGGAGCTGGTGAAAATAGAGGACGGCCAGGACCGCAGCAAGCTCCGGGGCTATCTGCGCTCGGGCCTGGAGGCTATGAGCAAAAAGCTATGCCCCATTGCCCCCCTGCAGACGGAGCGGCCGCTCCAGGAATATCGCCTGGTCATCATCGGCACACCTGCCTGGGCGGGGCGGTGCGCCAGCCCCGTCAAGAGCTTTTTGGCCCAAAATGCCGGGAAGCTGCCCCAGGTCTCCTGCGTGGTCACCCGCGGCGGCGCCGACCACTGCGATGATGTGCTGGCCCACATGGCCACTTTTTTAAAGCGTATGCGCCTGACGGATGCATCCCTGCGGCCGGACGATGCGGGCTATGAGTTTTGGCGGGATAAGTTCATCCAGGACACCAAAAACGCCCTGGGGCTGTGAGCATGGAGGAAAAGCTGAAGCGGGCGGCCCTGCGCCTGCAGGAGGTGGAGCTGCTCCTGTCCCAGCCGGAGGTGTATGCCGACCCTGCCCGTCTGCGGGATCTGACAAGAGAGCGGAAGGAGCTTGAACCGGTGGTGATAGCCTTTCGGGAGCTGGAAGCGGCCCGGGACATGCAACGGGAGGCGGAGGGGATGCTTGCCGACCCGGAGCTGCGGGACCTGGCCCGGGAGGAGCTGCTGGAGGCCCGGGAGCGGCAGAATCAGCTCACACAGGAGCTGAAGCTGCTGCTTTTGCCCAAGGACCCGGACGACGGACGCAGCGTGATTCTGGAGCTGCGGGCCGGGGTCGGCGGCGAGGAAGGGGCCCTGTTTGCCGCTGATCTGCTGCGGATGTACCTGCTCTATGCGGACAAATGCGGCTGGCAGGCGGACGTGGTCTCCCACAGCGACACGGAGCTGGGGGGCGTGAAGGAGGCGTCGGTCACCGTGGAGGGGGCCGGGGTCTATGCCCGGCTGAAGTTCGAGGGAGGTACCCACTGCGTCAAGCGTGTGCCGGAAACGGAGAGCGCCGGGCGCATCCATACCTCCACCGCCACTGTGGCGGTGCTGCCCGAGGCGGAGGAGACGGAGGTTTTCATCGCTCCGGAGGACCTGCGCATCGACACCTACCGCTCCGGCGGCGCCGGAGGCCAGCATGTGAATAAGACCGAGTCCGCCATCCGCGTCACCCACCTGCCCACGGGTCTGGTGGTGGAGTGCCAGGATGAGCGCAGCCAGTATAAAAATAAGGACCGCGCCCTGAAAATCCTCCGCTCCCGGCTCTATGCCCGGCAGCAGGCAGAGAGCGAAGCCGCCCGGGCCGCCCGGCGCAAAAGCCAGGTGGGCGGGGCCGAGCGCTCCGAGCGCATCCGCACCTACCGCTTCCAGGAGAAGATCGTGGTAGACCACCGCCTCACCGGGGAGCATAAGAGTTATCCCCTTGGCCCGGTGCTGGATGGGGACCTGGACGGCATCCTGGACGCCCTTATTGCCCGGCAGCAGGCCGAGAAATTATTGCAGCAATCCAACACTTAAAATAAGGTAGGAGGACACGATAATGT